>NZ_JAAHHM010000005.1:14401-135114 GCF_010692445.1 Moorena sp. SIO3E8
AGTAGCAGAGGTTAAAGCGATAGCAGTAGTAACAACACCTAATTGTTTAGAAAAATTAATCAAAGGAATTCTCCTGGTTGAGTAAGTAGATAAATTGAGTTAATTGCACCGCTAAGTGGGCAATTAAGATTTTGGATAGTTTCCAAAAAAACTCAAGCACCGAAGAATTGATCAGAGGATTTAACCTGGTAAAACTTTAACCTTTATGCCGAATTATTCTTCTGCCACAAAAAATAACTCGATCACATTTGCTAAAATTAGACTATCACAATAAGTGACAATAGTGTAAAGATTAACTTAACTTATACGCCAAATTACTGACTGCTTTTTTTTAGGATAGCCTCTGGCTTTTTTGTTCTTTTCTTGGCGAGATCGATCCAGTCACTTACACTGGCGGTAAGCATTACAGGGATTGATACTTGCAATTAAGTTTATAGATTATCACAAAAAAAAGTCCATAATAATGGACTTAAACCGCTCTATAATTAGGGTCTATAACTCTGAAATAATCTTGAATAATAATCCCTTATTATTTATCCTTTTTTTTCAAAACTGAACCAGCACTTAAAGCAGTAAGTCCCAGTAGCGCTAATCCAGAAGCCGGTTCAGGTACACTAGTTGAATCTGCCTTTGACGGATCGTTGGTAATGGTTTCCTTAAAATTAGGATTGGGATCAACATAGGTAGTTGACAAAAATGAGCCTGAGTCACGAGTAAACCTAATTCCTGACTCTCTATTCCAGGTAAGAGTTTGACCACCTCCTAAAAAATACCTCCCAAAATCGATATCTAGAGTCCAATTATCAGGGGTAGAGAAAAAAAGGATACTAGGGCGAGGGTCAACGGGAATACAAGGATCAATGCTAAAACAAGGAATAATATGAGGAGGGTCTATAGGAACCAAAGTAATAGTGGGAGAAGTAATAGTGGGAGAAGAAGGCAAAGGTTCAAGGGTATCAGAACCTCGTGGCAATGAAGCTTCTACATCAAGAAACCAAGAGAGTAATTCCCCTTCAGTAGTGTACTCAACAAATCCCTCGTAATCTTTAGCTTTTGGAATAGACTCTTCTATCAGAGTAACATCGATACGAGTAAAAGGGCTTATAGACCTCCATGTAGGATCAGGGAATATAGAATAAGACAAAAATTCAAGAGTGCCACTGAATTCGTGCTTGATTATCTGGAAAGCAGCAGCCGGTAAAACTCCAAGAGTAGCAGAGGTTAAAGCGATAGCAGTAGTAACAACACCTAATTGTTTAGAAAAATTAATCAAAGGAATTCTCCTGGTTGAGTAAGTAGATAAATTGAGTTAATTGCACCGCTAAGTGGGCAATTAAGATTTTGGATAGTTTCCAAAAAAACTCAAGCACCGAAGAATTGATCAGAGGATTTAATCTGGTAAAACTTTAACCTTTATGCCGAATTATTCTTCTGCCACAAAAAATAACTCGATCACATTTGCTAAAATTAGACTATCACAAAGGGTGACGACAGTGGAAATATTAAATCAACTTATACGCCAATTTACTCAATTCTATTTTTTAGGATAGCCTCTGGCTTTTTTGTTTTTTATTTCGCGATGTTGCTCCAGTCACTTACAGTTGCGGTAACCATGATAGGTATTTATACTTGCAATTAATTTTATAGATTATCACAAAAAAAAGTCCATAATAATGGACTTAACCCGCTCTAAACTTAGGGCTTATTTTTATAAAATAGGACTTGTAAAGGCAAATTTATCGCTAGGATTATGCCCCCCTAGCCCCCCAATTTTGGGGGTAATAAAACTATAAAACTCCCCCAAAGTTGGGGGATTTAGGGGGCTTTTCCAAATTATTTATCCTTTCTTTTCAAAACTGAACCAGCACCTAAAGCAGTAATTCCCAGTAGCGCTAATCCAGACGCAGGTTCAGGTACACTAGTTGGATCTGGCTTTGAAGGATCCTCGGTGATCGTTTCCTTAAACGTAGGATTAGGATCAACATAGGTAGTTGGAGGTAATAGGGAACCTCCAAGAGTAAAGGTAATTCCTGAGTCTCTGTTCCAGGTAAGAGTATAAGCCCCGGCATCAACAGCCCTACCAAAATCGATATCTAGAATCCAACTATCAGGGGTAGCGTCAAACGTCGTAATAAAGTTTCTAGGAGGAACAGGAAGAGGAGAAGGAAACGGAGAAGGCAACGGTTCAAGGGTAATATCAGAACCGACTTGCTCTAACCCTTCTACATCAAGAAACCAAGAGAGTAATTCCCCTTCAGTATTGTACTCAACAAACCCCTCGTAATCTCTAGTTTCGGGAGGAGGCTCTGGCAGAAAACTAGGAAAATCCGATAATTCAAGTTCGCCACTGAATTCTTGGTTAATTATCTGCTCAGCAGCAGCCGGTAAAACGGCAACAGTTGCAGAAGTTAAAGCCACAGCAGTAGTAACAAGAGCGAATTGCTGAGAAAGATTAGTCACAGAAAGTATCCTCGTTCAGTATGTATAAAAAAGGGAACAGGGAACAGGGAACAGGGAACAGGGAACGGTAGGAAAGAATTTAAGCATTAAGCTATCAGCCTATGCGCTACGCCCACGCTACGGGAACGTTTAATCTGAGTTACGCCTGAAAGCTGACAGCACCTCAAGTAGCGTGGCCAACGGCCAAGGGCTGAATGCTTACGAAATAGTTAACAGGATTTTTTGGTTATGATAAATTATTAGGATTTATCATAATCGCTTTTAAACTAATAGAGTTAGCTTGAATTATAGTCACCTAAAAAAACCATGTCAATACTTTATCAAAACCCAGAAAATTGACGATGCCAAATTGCCTGATTAGTATAGGATTTATAATATAGAAAAGGGAATAGGGAGTAGCGATGCAGTCGCTGACCGGCGAAATGACAACCATTGCTCCCCATCTCCCCATCTCTCCATCTCTCCATCTCCCTACTCCCTAAGACGAAAGTCCCTCACCTAATTGAGAAGCACTACAGTCTTTAATATATAAAGCGCAATAAAAACTAGGAGGTGATTGTCATGCTGCTCAACTACCAATACCAGGCTTATCCAAGTAGTCAACAAAAACTAGAACTAAATGATTGGCTACGGATTTGTCGGTACTGGTACAACTGGCAGTTGGGCGATCGCTTTCGGTGGTGGAATGAAAACCGCACTGCTGTTAATTCTTGTCCGTTGATTACTTATCTACCAGAACTCAGAGATAACCCCGGTTATTTCAGTCAAAAAAAGCTGTTACCAATCTGGAAAAAAGACTTGGTGACAGTTGTCCACTCAGGTGAATTGCTGGACTTTACCCGAGTTCCGGCGAATACTTTACAGGACGTATGTAAAAGAGCAGACCTAGCTTTCAGTCGATTCATCAAAGGCGATTGTAATGGTAGTCGTAGCGGAAAACCGCGATTTAAAAATCAAGCTAGATACAGGACTTTAAAGATAGATGGGAAAGACTGTTTTTCTGTAGCTAGAATCGAGAAGAAATGGATATGGCTAAAGATAAGTAAACTCAAGGGCTGGCTCAAAGTACGCCTACATCGTCCGCTGCCCGACGGGTTTAAGATCAAGAATATTCTAATCACCAAGAAAACCGATGGTTGGTATACAACCTTATGCTTAGAAGATTCTACAGTACCAGCGTTTACACCAGAAAGTGTTATTCCCACTTGGGATAATAGCATAGGGTTGGATGCCGTACTTTACGGAGACGATTATCTAGCAACATCTGAAAACACCAAACTACCTTCACTTAAGTCTTACCGTAAAAATCATTCTGATTTAGAAAAGGTACAGACAAAAAAGAATGCCAAGACAAAAGGCAGTAAAGCTAGAAGGAAATTGCAATCGCGTGAAGCGAGAATACATCAACGGATTGCTAGGAGCCGAAAGGATCATGCCTATAAAACAGCTCATGTTCTGGTTAGAACCGGAAAAAAAGTTTTCTATTATGAAAATTTGAACCTTACTGGTTTAAATCAACGAAATAAACCCAAGCCAGATGGGAAGGGTGGATATTTGCCTAATGGACAGTCTGCTAAATCTGGATTAAATAAGTCTTGGTTGGACGCAGGGTTTGGGCAGTTCTTTGAGGTACTGGACTACATAGCTGGAAAAGCTGGAGCAGTAACGAAAAAGTGTAACCCTGCCTATACCTCTCAGCTGTTAAGCTATCGAGACGAGTTTGTATTCACGGATTGCGACCTCCGCGAGTATTGGGATGAGCAAGAAATGTTATTGGTTGATCGCGACGTAAATGCTGCAATTAACCTAAAACGAGTGGGGCTGGGCGTGTTCCCCACTATAAAACGCCGTAAAGGGAATCCGGTTATAGATAGCTCTATAACTAATAGTACCTCAAAGGAAGTTTTAGTAGCTCTAAGGAGTGCTAGAAGCTTACACTTAACGGATAGGGAAGTGTAGGAGCGTCACCTATGGCAAGTGATCATGACCGTAAGGGATACTTCTAGGGAGCTGTTATGCGATCGCAAATTATTCGATTGACCTTTGGTCACGCTACGCGATCGCAAATTACGCGATCGCAAACAAGGAATAAGTCTAAGCAGCTGTTATGTATCTTTAGTAGGACTATTAAAAGATTGATTATAGGGAAACAGAGTATCCAGTAATCGGTTCAAGCTCCCCTGCCCATGAACAGTAGGCTGAGTCTTCGGAGCTGGTGATTCTGTCTGCGACTCCGCCGTCGTCTCAGCTTCAATAGTTTCTGTAGTATTAGTTTCTGTAGTATTAGTCTGTGTATTATTAGTCTGTGTATTATTAGTCTGTGTATTATTAGTCTGTGTTGTATCTGTAGCCACCGTAGTATTAGTCTGTGTTGTATCTGTAGCCACCGTATTACTGGTGGATGGCACTTGACCATTTACAGATTCCGTGGTAAAGCTTTGATCAGGTACAGTTGATGACAACTCCTGAGGTTTCTGCTCCAAGCTATCAGGAGTTGGTTGAGACTCTTCCGGTAATGGACGCCCCTTATCCCCCAAGACCGACGCTGATGGCACAACTTGTAAGGATTCTACAGAATGATTCCAAATTGTCGTCAGGGAGCCAATACTAGCATTAGCGCCAATTTTTCCCTTCCCCACGACCAGAACCCCAGCGCCTAAACTCGCTCCTGATTCCACCTCCACAGTACCTTTGTGAGCATGAATAATTGCTCCCATACCGATACAAACACCGGCTGCAATCGTTATTTTACTATCTCGATCCGCTCGCAAAATTACCCCTGCTGAAATAACAGCACTAGGATCAATGCTCACATTTCCTTCCACGTATATATGAGAATTATTACTCAATTGAAGTTTAGGCAAGTGCATAATTTTTGGCACAGTAGACTTCGCCGCCGTTTTGGGGGTAAAGGGTTTTGGGTAAAGGGTTTTGGGATTAAATTTGACTCTAGCACTATCATTTTTGAGGGCTTCTTTACCGTTGCAAGAAGTCTAATACCTATAAATAAGCTGGTCTTGATTTAAATTAAATGGTTCTCGCAGCAAGGGAGTAGGGGGATAGGGTTTGACGGTTTGTTTTCTAAGGGATGCAGTACGGTATTGGGGCTTCCCCCCATCTACCCACACTTCCCACACTTCCCACACTTCCCACACTTCCCTATCTGTTCCCTGTTCCCTGTGCTATGCTTGTAAATTAAGGCTTTTGAATCAGCGTCTCTAGAACACGCCGTTTAGCTTTCGGATCAATACCAATCAACCGTACATACTCACCCGAATGTTGAACCAAGCAGGTTTCTAGACCTTCAACCACGTCTGAAACCCGAGTAGAGTCAATGGGGGAGCAACTCTGCCAAGAGCTGGTGCGGAATCGACGTTTATCCGCATGTTCAGTACCAATGCGATAACCTTGGGACAACAAGCTACGAATCTTATCAACGATATCTTGAGTCAAGGATGAACCAGAAGCGCTGCTGCCATTGAATCCTGAGGATTGCGTTGAACGGGGAGTATAGCTACTACTACTAGGTTTAGCACCAGGATTTACGGTGTCCCCAGGTTTTTGAATAATCTTTTCCATCACCCGGCGCTTGGCTTTCGCGTCAATGCCAATCAATCGGACATACTCACCAGCGTGGTCTGCCAAACAAGCCCCTAGGTCTGCCAAAGCTTGTGATAGGTTATCGGAGCTTATGCCAGGGGCACTCTTCCAGGAACTAGTCCGGAAGCGACGCTCATCAGCATACTCAATACCAATCCGATACCCTTGGGACAACAGTTGACGAACTAGATCATCCACTGATGAGTCTAAGCCATTGCTAGAGAAACCCGCAGTAGGTTGAGGAGCAGAGCTATAGGGGCTGTAGCTTCTTGAACCAGATCCAGTGGAACTTCCAGAAACAGGGCCACCCGGTTTTTGGATAATCTCTTCACACACCCGGCGTTTAGCTTTCGGGTCAATCCCAATTAGTCGGACATACTCACCAGCGTGGTCTGCCAGACAATCACCCAAGGATTGGAGCACTTCTGATTCACGATCTGAGTGTATTCCGGAAGCACTCTTCCAGGAACTAGTACGGAAGCGACGCTCATCAGCATATTCAGCACCAATTCGGTATCCTTGGCCTAACAGTTGACGAACTCGTTGTTGAAGCTCTGAACTTAATCCTGTATTTGAAGACATTGATCTGAAAGATTTATGGGAACTATCAGGGCTACTATGACCATTAGAGTCAGCATTGTCAGCAATTTCCTTGCGGATGGGTATCATGCAGGAATCATCCTCTGCACACTGATAACCCGCCCGCAATGCATCATTGATTGCCACCACATGGTTAGCAAACGTTCTATCTTGCTCTTCTACATCCGGTAGTCGGTCAGCTTGCTGCTGATTAGTAATCACCGCTCCGGAAGGAACATATTTACCGGGAGGAATTTCGACATCCTGAACAAGGGCATGCATCATCACAATACAGCCCTTGCCAACTCTAGCATTAAACACCGTAGAGCGAAAGCCAATAAAGCAATCATCCGCAACATAAGCAGGACCATGAATCAGGCTCATGTGGGTAATCGATGCATCCTTGCCAATCCAAACTGAGTACTCTTCCTGGTCATCCCCAACAACCCGACCGTCTTCAAGACCATGAATCACAACACCATCTTGAATATTGGTACCTTCACCGATGTAAAATGGTCCCCCTTCATCAGCTCGAATCGAGGTTCCCGAGGCAATCAATACATTTGGCCCAATCTCTACATCTCCAATAATGTTGGAAAAAGAATGGACATAAGCTGTGTCATCAATTTTTGGTTCAGCCAGATCCCGTGACCAAGGTGTTGGGGGAGCTGCCTGGGTGCTAAATGCCATAGATGTTTTCCTCCTAATTTTTATTTGAGATACACTGTCATGAAATAGATTTTTGTCAAGCCCCACACTTGAGGATTGGGGGTTAGTTATTTCTGCTGCTCCCACTCGGGAATTGTAATCACGCAGAAATTGCTGGATTGTTAATAGTTAACCTCTACCGTTATGGCTTATCGTTACAAATAACTGCTTTGGAAAGCAAAAGGGCCCAAGTCAGAATCGAGCAATGGATAACAAGCCATAAGCTACTACCCAAAGCTACTACCCAAAGCTACTATTGTCCGAACCTACTCACTAATACTGGTCTTTTTTGCTGTAGAGCATGCTATTGTCCACACTGACCGTGTCAATAATCCCCACCACCATAGCGTCGATGGGACGCTTGTCACTCTCACCGACTTGCCGAGCCGCGCTGCCACGGCTGACTAGCACCCACTCATTTATACCAGCACCGACTATGTCAGCTGCTACCTCATACTTGGGCAGTGGTTCTCCTGCATCATCTAGGTATTGCAGGAAAAGGAATTTAGTTCCTCTAAGACTAGGATCTTTATAAGTACTAACGACCGTGCCTCGGACCTTGGCAATTTGCATTGACCTAACTTATTAACAGGACTTGGGGTGACAGGACTTGGGGGGAGATGGATTAGGGAGCAGTTATATGGCCAAGCCAAAACTAGTGGATCAAGCAATCTCTCCCCTCATGGTAAGCACATCCCCTACTTGACACCGGCATGTCTTGAATCTCAAATTGGCGGACGATTATGGACGGTTCATCGGACGGATGGCGTTAGTACTCTCCCGGAACTGTTCCACATCTTCGGTATAACGAATTGGTAGAACATACTCCAGGTTTTCGTGAGGTCGAGCAATAATATGGGTAGATAATACCTGACCTCCATTAACACGCTTAACGTTATCAACCCCAGCAGATACGGAAGCTTGCACCTCAGACACATCTCCCCGCACAATCACGGTTACACGAGCGCTACCAATTTTTTCATAACCCACAAGGGTGACACGAGCCGCTTTCACCATAGCATCTGCGGCTTCTACAACCGCTGGAAAACCAAGGGTTTCCACCATTCCCACAGCAATTGACATGAATTTTACTCCTAGACGTTTATCAAGATTTTGATCAACCCACGCGCTGACCACACGTGGGATGGTTGTGACGGCATATAAGCCCTTAAGCTAAACCTATAGTCACTGCATACCAACGAGTTCAGCACCCAAGCTTGTGCCAATTGCCTCTAGACTCTCTATGGTTTTTAGGAGCATCTTGGCTAGTAGCTACGGAACTGTTCCACAGCTTCGCTGTAACGAATTGGTAGGACATACTCTAAGTTTTCATGGGGACGAGCGATGATATGGGTGGATACCACCTTACCTCCATTCACCCGGTTTGCTGATTCTATTCCAGCAGATACGGAAGCTTGCACCTCGGAAACATCTCCCCGCACAATCACGGTTACACGAGCGCTACCGATTTTTTCATAACCCACAAGGGTGACGCGAGCGGCTTTAACCATCGCATCAGCTGCTTCTACAACAGCTGGAAAGCCCTCAGTTTCAATCATTCCAACAGCAATTGGCATTTCGCTTTTCTCCTAGTGGATTAGTCAAATAAGAGTGATGAACGCTCCCTAACTAACCTTGCAGTGTAGTTAGGGCAGTGTAGTTAGGGTTTCTATGGCATTGCAGATAACTGCAATGTTGCCGGGTAAATCGGCCTTTTCGATACACCGTCAGAACGTGAGCCGACCAAGCCCATTGCAGGTAGCTAACTCAGGTAGCTAAGTGTATTGGTCGTGCTTCTGTGCTTCCCTTGCTCCTGCCTTAATCCACCTCATGGTTAGTTTGGAGGGGATTAAAGGGTGGAGGGGGTGTGGGTTTGCCTGACCAAAAGTGATTGTTTCCCTGGCCTTTCGGCCACGCTACGCGCACACCCCGGCTCAAACAAAGATAGTAGACGGGGAATGCCCTCAACATCTTTGTTTAAAGGACAACCAAAACTAAGCATAGAGAACCTTGGCGTATTTGACAATATAAAATATGATAATACTTCTTAATGAGAGACCTTAACATAACTTAACATTCCGAGGGGGTCAGCTAGATTAGTTAACGAAAATTCACCGTTTTGGAGAATGGTTGCTTTTGTTTTATAATTTTTTTATAACTTTTAGATAAGTAATCCTCACTAAGCGCCAGAATTTGAGTGCGGTCACCGAGTTCCTGGGTTACGGCACTGGGAACTGGGTCGCTCTAACCTGACTAAGGATAGGTGGGTGGATAGATGGGTTGTCAAGCCTGATTTGAGCTTTAATCCCTTAGCTTGATCGGTTGTCAAGCCAGACTTGACCTTGAATAAGTTAGCTTGATGGGTTCTATAAAGGTTACTTGTCATGATTCCAAAACCAGTGTTTTATGGTAATAATCAAAAAAATATTCGGAAAAAATAAGCCTGGATTATGTCCAAGATAACCCTTAACTGATAAAGTTGTAAAAATAGTAATGATTTAAGACAAATCACCACATTATTAGCTGTAAACCGAGGAAAATCGTAACTTTAAAAAGACGTTTGGGCTAATTAGTACCGATTTTTATTTAATTGATTGCAGAAATGATGAGGTCAAGGCGTGATGACTGAGTTGCTTACTCAGACGATTTGGGTAGTTCCCATTTACAGTTGGATTGGGGCATTTTTAACTATCCCCTGGGCAACAGGAATAGTGCGTCGTACGGGACCGAGACCAGCGGCTTACTTTAACCTGTTGATGACACTTTTCGCCTGCATTCATGGCTGGCTGATCTTCCAAGCTTCATTACAGGAAGCGGTGCAAGAGATAGAGTTTCACTGGCTAATGGTTGCTGATATTGACATATCCTTTGTTCTGGAAGTCTCACCAGTGAGTACTGCAGCAATGGAGTTTATCACCAGCCTAAGTCTATTGGCGCAACTCTATGCTCTCGGATATATGGAGAAAGATTGGGGATTAGCTCGCTTCTTTGCCCTGATGGGATTTTTTGAAGGGGCATTGATCGGAATTGTCTTGAGTAATTCCTTATTCCTGACCTATGCTCTGTTGGAGATGCTCACGGTGTGTACTTTGCTCATTGTGGGTTTTTGGTACGCTCAGCCTTTAGCACTCAAAGCTGCCCGAGATGCTTTTCTAACCAAGCGTGTAGGAGATATATTGCTGCTAGTTGGGGTGGTGAGCTTAGCCACCTTTGCGGGAAGCTTAACCTTTTCAGACTTGTATACCTGGGCTTATTCAGCTAATCTACCGCCACTAGTGGGTAACTTACTGGGATTGGCTTTGATTGCTGGTCCAATTGGTAAATGTGCCCAATTCCCCTTGAATTTATGGTTGGATGAGGCGATGGAGGGACCCAATCCCGCTTCAGTACTGCGGAATTCCTTGGTGGTGACTTGTGGTACTTATGTGCTGATTAAACTGGTGCCGATCGTGACCATGGTCTCACCGTTGACCTTATCGGTGTTAGTAGTTATTGGTACTATCACAGCACTAGGCACCTCAATGGTAGCGATCGCACAAATCGATATTAAGCGATCGCTTTCCCATTCCACCAGCGCTTACATTGGTTTAGTATTTATCGCGGTTGGAATGCAGCGCGCTGATATTGGTGTGATTTTACTGGTTGCCCATGCCTTTGCTAAAGCCTTGATGTTTATGAGCATCGGGGGGGTAATCTTCAACACCAATAACCAAAATTTAGCTGAATTGGGGGGCTTAGGGTCAAAAATGCCCGCTACTAGCACTGCCTTTGCCGTGGGTATGGTTGGTCTGATTGGACTTTTCCCCCTGGGTGGCTTTTGGGCAATGAGTGAAGGGATTAACGCCTTTTGGTTTGATGCCCCTCTTCTGGTCATACCCTTTCTCTTCGTTAACGCAGTTACTGCCTTAGGTTTAGTCCGGGTGTTTCGGCTAGTTTTCCTAGGGAAACCCCAAGCGAAGACCCGTCGAGCACCAGAAGTACCGTGGGCTATGGCCTTACCAATGGTAGCGTTAACCATACTGACATTGCTGGTACCAGTGCTAATACGTCCGATGGAATTGCTATCGGAATGGGAGGATCTCAATCTCCTAGCCGAGGTAAGCTTGATAATCTCTAGTGTCGTAGGTTGCACTACAGGGGCTTTAATTTACCTACCCAGAACCTGGTCGCGCTCAATTCGGATGCCGTTGAAATTGTTCCAAGACCTATTCGCCTATGACTTTTACCTAGACGAACTGTATCGTTACACCATCGTGTTTGCTGTTCGCTTATTTTCTAACATTACAGCTTGGGTGGATAGATATATCGTTGATGGCTTAGTCAATCTGGTTGGTTTAGGAACAGTATTTAGTGGTCAAAGCCTAAAATACAGCGTTTCTGGTAAATCACAGTTTTATGTACTGACTATCCTTTTAGGAATCAGCTTATTAGCAATCTTCATCACTTGGCCCTTGAATCAGTGGTCTTGGAGTCAGTGGTCTTTGGAGCAGTGGTCTTTGTTGATAGGTGATTAGTTGAACGCGCACGCGTGGCCTTTTGGCCAAGGTTAGCAGGTTGAAGGTTAGCAGGTTGAACGCGCACGCGTGGCCTTTTGGCCAAGGTTAGCCCGTTGAAAGTTAGCAGGTTGAAAGTTAGCAGGTTGAACGCGCACGCGTGGCCTTTTGGCCAAGGTTAGCCCGTTGAAGGTTAGCAGGTTGAAAGTTAGCAGGTTGAACGCGCACGCGTGGCCTTTTGGCCAAGGTTAGCCCTTTGACTGTTGAACCTTCAACCCCAAACAACCTTCAACCTTCAACCTTCAACCAAACAACCTTCAACCCCAAACAACCTTCAACCAAACAACCTTCAACCTTCAACCAAACAACCTTCAACCAAACAACCTTCAACCTTCAACCTTCAACCTTCAACCAAACAACCTTCAACCAAACAACCTGCAAATAAACAACCCGATAAGAACAGTTAGTAAACAAATAATTAGGAGACTGGTCGATTTATGTTGAGTGCCTTGATTTTGGTACCAATACTTAGTGCCGCTATAGTGGGGTTTTGGCCCGGGAATGTCACCGCTAAAGCAGCTCGTCAAATTGCCTTGGTGGTTACTGGTGGTATTTTCCTCTGGTCAGTAATATTGATGACCATGTTTAACCCCGGTGACGTGAATCTACAATTTCAGGAAAATCTTCCTTGGATTCAGGCAATCGGTTTGACCTATAGTTTAGGGGTAGATGGTCTATCGTTGCCCTTACTTATCCTAAATGGTCTGCTAACCGCAATTGCCCTGTATTGCACAGATTCCAATACCATTCGGCCTAGGTTGTATTACGCTCTGATGCTCTTGATCAATGGCGCTGTTGCCGGTGCCTTCCTAGCTCAGGATTTACTGCTGTTTTTTATCTTCTATGAGCTGGAACTGATTCCCCTATATTTGTTGATTGCAATTTGGGGGGGTAAGCGCAGAGGCTATGCTGCAACCAAGTTTCTCCTCTACACAGCCCTTTCCGGAGCCTTGGTTTTAGCGTCATTCCTGGGCCTAGTGTTTTTGACTGGTTCCTCTAGCTTTAGCTACGCCGAGACCAAGGAGCTGGCATCATTACTACCCGTTGCTCAGCAATTAATTCTTTTAGGAGCAGTTCTAATTGGCTTTGGAATTAAAATTCCCTTCGTGCCATTCCATACCTGGTTGCCAGATGCCCACGTGGAAGCATCAACCCCAGTTTCAATTCTATTAGCTGGTGTACTCCTGAAATTAGGTACCTATGGTTTGTTGCGGTTTGGCTTAGGTTTGTTTCCGGAACCTTGGACAATTCTGGCACCTTGGTTGGGAATTTGGGCAGCAGTGAGTTCCCTTTACGGAGCGTTCAATGCCATTGTCCAGAAAGACATGAAAAAAATGGTGGCATATAGTTCTGTCGCTCACATGGCATACATTCTGTTAGCTGCTGCTGCTGCCACTAAGCTAGCGTTGGTAGCCTCAGTTTTGCATATGATCAGTCACGGTTTAATATCAGCGCTACTGTTTTTATTAGTCGGTATCATTTATAAGAAAACTGGCTCACGGGATATCACTATCCTCAATGGTCTATTAAATCCGGAACGGGGTATGCCAGTAGTTGGTAGTTTGATAGTGCTTGGTGTAATGGCTAGTGCTGGTATCCCTGGCATGGTGGGATTTATCTCTGAGTTTCTGGTCTACTGGGGTAGTCTCCAGGTGTTACCAATCCCAACTATCCTATGCATGCTCAGCACCGGTTTAACGGTTGTTTACTTTTTACAACTAGTTGGTGGAGCCTTCTTTGGTCGTCTGGCTAACCATTTAACTGATTTACCAACCGTTAAGTTCACAGAACAATTACCAGGGCTGGTTTTAGCACTATTGATTGTGGTTCTGGGACTACAACCAGGATGGTTACTTAATTTAAGTGAACCGATCACAGCAACTTTGGTAACGACACCACCGAATGTAGCTGTGAATGTATCAAGCAATAGTTGAAGGTTAACAGGTTGTTCGCGTAGCTTGGCCGAAATGTAGAATGTAGAATTTAGAATTTAGAATTTAGAATTTAGAATTTAGAATTTAGAATTCTACATTCTGCATTCTTCATTCTACATTTTGACAGATAACCTTCAACAACCTTCACCCTTCACCCTTCACCCTTCACCCTTCACCCTAATTATTATGGTAGTTAGCCAGAAAACCAAACGAAAGCATCCCTTAGAGGAGTATATAAAGCGACTACAAACTGGTAGTGCCCTGCTATCGGATTCCCCAGAAAACCTGATGGAAGTAGTCGGTATACTTCACAGCTACGGCATTGTTTTAGATGCTTACTCCCGCAATCTTATCTACACTGCAGATCATCAATTTTTAGTATTTTTTCCCTTCTTTAAATACTTCAATGGCGACATTTCATTCTCAAAGCTTTTACGTCATTGGTGGCACGACCGAATTAACTTTGAGTACGCTGAATACTGTATGCGCTCGATGTTATGGCACGGTGGTGGGGGCTTAGATACTCATCTCGATACCGATGAATTTGAGCAGCGATGTGCCGAAGCAATTCAGGCAAAGTTTAAGAGCAATCCCTTGATGCTGGGAATGAACAAGCTATTTCCTGAATTCCTGCCCGAACAAGTGCGAATGCTTGCCTATACCAGTGGATTAGGGCAATTCTGGCGGGTGATGAGTGATATATTCATGTCCCTATCTCAGGGCTATGACGAAGGGGAAATTAAGTCGATTCCCCAAGTAGTAGACCATATTAAAGCAGGGTTAGTCGCAGCAGCAAACAAACCCATTACCTATGCCCCTCAGATTGGCGCTCAAAGGTATGAGATTATTCCCGAATCGGTTGGTTTGACTTTCTTGTCTGATACAGGAGTACCCTATGTAGAGGCAATTTTCTTCCGGGGAACACCCTTTCTGGGGACAGTATCTCTGAATGCCCAAGCCTACCAGATTTCCCCAGATCAAACCCGATTTACCTATGGCGCATTGTATGCTGACCCATTGCCTATTGGTGGTGCTGGAATTCCACCGACATTGCTGATGCAGGATATGAGGCATTATCTACCCAAGTATCTCAGCGATTTTTTTATGCGATCGCATCGGGGTGAAATTGACTTGCGGGTCAAAATTTGCCAAACTTTCCAGAAATCTATGTTTTGTGTCACTACAGCTGCGATTTTGGGGCTAGCACCTCATCCGATGGATACCACGGATCCTGCTGAACTTGAGGAAAATCGAGCCTATTTGGAATACTGGATGGATCGATTGATCCCCTCCCGCTTAAGAGCAGCCAATGGTCAAATGACCAACGCCTAAAACTGCCCATTACCCTGAACTACGTGTTTAAGGGTAGTGAGAGTCTCCAGGCTAATCATGCCGCGAGAATGTCCTTTTTGATTAGACATACCTAGAAACACGGAGTCTCCTGGTTGCGGATTCCGTGAAAATCTTGGTGAAGAATTAATGTAAACCGATGCACTATCTACACCTAAGGCAAACTGACGGCTTTCCTGATAAGAATCTGTCACCAGGCAGTCAGCATGACCACTACTATATTGATTAATCCAAGCAATGCCTGATTCTATAGAATCTACCACTTTCAACGCAATAGTTTTGGTCAAGTAGGCTTGACCCCACTCGGATTCTGCTGCCAAGGTCAATTGTTCAGGAAACTTAGCCACTAGATTGGCATCACCTCTGAGTTCAAAACCGTTTTCCTTGAGGTTGTTCAACAGGGTAACTAAGGCAGAGGTTTTTTGATTCTGATTAATCAGAATTTTTTCAATAGCATTGACGGGATCCGGCTGACTGGCGTGGCTATCTAAAACCATATGCCTAAGCAGATCGACGTTACCATTAGCAGACCAGTAAAGGTAGCAGTTACCAATGGCCGATTGCAAAACTGGTGCAGTTGATTGCTGGATCACCTGCTTGAGCAGGGTTGGTCGTCCGTGGGGAATTACCAAATTCAGATATGGATTTTGAGTGACCAAATCCCGAATCGAAGCTCCCTGTCCAGAGGGGAATAGTTCCAGACATCCCGTTGGCAAACCGACCTCATCCAAAGCATTTTGCAACGCTTGAGCAATCACCTGGTTAGATTGACTGGCTTCGCTACTGCCTTTGAGAATCAGGGAGTTACCAGTTTTGAGACAAAAGCCTGCGGCAATTGCACCTAGTTCAGGGAATGCCTCATAAATTAGAGCAATCACTCCCAACGGCATTAGCTGACAGTAGGTCTGAGATTGGTCAGTTTGATAGGAAGCGTTCATTACCCGCCGGATTGGATCAGATAACTTTCCAATCCTTTCCAGGATCCCGATAGCCATCTGTAGCCTTTCTGGTGTTAGCTTCAGCCAGTCCAAAATTAGGTCTGGCACTGCCATGTCCCTACTGGTTTCCAGATCTAGGGTGTTAGCTTCCAAAATATCATCAAAGGAATTTCGCATTCCTTGAGCCATGGCCTCGATGCCACGAGAGCGCTCTTCTCCCTTGGTGTTTGCCAATGCCCGAGAAGCATGGTGGACACTGGCCATTAAATCATGTAACTTCGAGGCCTTGCTCCCAGAGTCTGTGTTCATTGTTAGTTAACGCCGGTAAGCTAGCCAAACCATCATAGCCGGAAGTACTGCTAGGAGTACTGCCAGTAATGCCCAGACTATGATACCTGGCCCTTTTTGGGAGTGAAGTGCCAAAGGCAACCAGACAATCAGCAGAACTAAGACAATACCCAAGGCTACAGGTAAGTAGCTTTCACCAAGACTACCATGGATTGTATACCAACGATGTCCTGTCCAACGCCAAGCTTTTTTATAGGGGTAGTGGGTGGATAGTTGCTCCATCACATAACCACTTTCGTCTACCACAAAAATTTGCTGACAGCGATTGCAGCCAAGGGCTTCTGTCAGTGTAATTGGCACTAAATGACCCCGACGCCGACAAGGGCAGGGATACTCGGAGTTTAAGTCAATCTTTTGACCCTTTTGAGATTGCACAAGCGTTATTAAAAACCAAAAGACATGTGGTTAGGTTTATCAAAAAACCTGGAATTGGTAGTGCTGCATGATTTAAATATTAGGACACTACAAAGCTAAGCGTGTCCCCATCTATTATATAATCTTATTCTTTAAGGTTATTGATGCACATTGCCACGGTTTGCATCAAGTGGGATAACTGAGCTGAAGACAGGCTAAGCAAGGAGGTCTCTCTCCAGGCTTTACAGGTTTATTTACTATTCGTAAGCGGGTAACGCGATTCGAACGCGCGACATTCACCTTGGCAAGGTGACGCTCTACCACTGAGCTATACCCGCACCTCAACTTATCTCTTTATAGTATGTCAGATAAGCCAAAATTTGTCAACCCCTTCTACTGAGCTTTTAGATTCAAGAAAATTAGGAAAATGTCCCAAAATTAACTCATATGTTAGGAATCAGGGTCAGATTCTGAAGCAATTGTCCAATTTGCCGAGAATGGTAGAGTTTGTTGCCCCAAAGTTCCCTGCTCAGACTCTTCATAGCCTAATATTGAATTTTGACCTCGAAAACTTCGCATCAGGTTAGCCATTTCTATGGCATTCATGGCATAATCCCAACCTTTATTGCTCTTGATTCCCGCCCGTTCTAGAGCTTGCTGCATGGTATCTACAGTTAGAATACCAAAAATAACAGGTACCCCAGTTTGAAAACCGGCAGCAGCAATGCCCTTGGCTACTTCAGCAGCGACATAATCAAAATGGGGAGTTTGACCCCGAATCACTGATCCCAAGCAAATCACTGCATCATAACGACCGCTAAGAGCAGCTTGGCGAGCCATCAATGAAATTTCAAAGCTACCCGGTACCCAAATATAGTCAACTTGAGTACCTTGGGGATTGGGATCAATGCCATGGCGTTTTAAGCAATCTTTACACCCGTCTAAGAGTTTACCTGTCACTAGGTCATTAAAGCGACCAATGATAATCGCAAACCTCAGGGAGGTAGATGATGTTAAATTTCCCTCGAAAACTGCCATGACTATCGCTGTAAAGGTTGGTTAAAGTAATAATTTGGGTCTAGCTGACGGAAATTATAACCTAAACCACCAAAAAGTTGAGGGCACCGACTAAAAGCACTAGAAGCACCCAAACCCCTGAACCAAGCCAAAGCAAACGTTTTGATTGCTCCCAGTTCTGAGGTGTGGCATAAGCTACTGGTACACCGACTACCAAGACAAATGACAATAAGACTAGGGCAGTGAGTAATAGTTGGAATATAATAGTCATTTTCTGTGCTGATACCTTGACGCTAAACTTCTCTTTCTTGATGGCAAGCGGGATTGGGGGAGACCCCCCTTTGGCCGCGCTGCATCACTAAAACTTGTTTAAAACAGGCTAATGCCTAGCTAAGCACTATAGATTTTACCAGATGCTTTTACCTTTTCTGCCAAAATTTGTTGCCATCAATGCAGTTTGAACTCTTCCCTTCAGGTGATGAGTGTGGGGAGTGTGATGAGTGTGGGGAGTGTGGGGAGTGTGGGGAGTGTGGGGAGTGTGGGTAGAGGGACTAAAGGGTTAAAAAAAGTGTAAACTATTAATAGGTGAATAGCATTAATAAAGGAAATCGGGAAATAGATACAGATGGGGAAATGGCCAGATGAAATTGATGTATAGCCAAAATTTCCAGAATTGGTAGACTAATCACTATGGATCTGATTTTGTGTCATACCACCGCTGACTTTGATGCCCTAGGAGCAGCTGTAGGACTGACTCGCCTCAAGCCAGGAGCAAAAGCTGTACTAACTGGCGGGACTGATCCGGCTGTAAGAGATTTTTTGGCACTGCATCGGGATGAGTATGCCCTGATCGAGCGCCGGTCTGTACAATTGGCTCAGATTAATTCCGTAATTATCGTAGATACTCAAAAACGCGATCGCTTAGGGAAAGCAGCTGAGTGGTTAGACTTAGCACAGTTAAACGCCATTGAAATTTACGACCATCATCCCGTACCCCAAACTGATATCCCGGCTACCTATACACAGATTGAACCTGTGGGAGCAACCACCACCTTAATTGTGGAGCAACTACAGCAATCCCAAATCGAGTTAACTACTGCTGAAGCCACGGTGATGGCATTGGGAATCCATCTCGATACAGGTTCCCTGACCTTTGACCAGACCACACCAAGAGATGGGGCTGCTTTGACCTGGTTAATGGAGCAAGGAGCGAATATGCGTCAGATAGCTCAGTATGTTGATCCAGGGCTATCTCCTCAATTGGAAAAATTATTTAGGCAATCTCTAGACCTTTTGCAGCGACAAACCCACTTGGGTTACACCATTTCTTGGGTATTCCTAAACACTCCTGGGCATGTGCCTGGCTTATCGAGTTTGGCATCACGCTTACTAGAAGTAACTGAAAGCGATGCCCTGCTTTTGGGGGCTGAGTATAAACGAAAGTCAAAAGTAGAAACCCCACAACCGGCAGATTTACCAATTGCAAGGTTTCAGGTTGAAGGTTATTCACCGTTTCCGGTTGGCGGTTTAACGGTTGAAGGTTCTGAAAATTATTATAACCGGCAAAATTCAAAAAGACAACCTAAGAGCCAAAATAACCTTGAAACTCAAACTCAGACTAACTTTGGCCAAAAGGCCACGCTACGCGAACAACCTTCTAACCTTGGCCAAAAGGCCACGCTACGCGAAGGACCTTTACCCCAAACTAAGGTCACTATAATTGGGCGGACGCGAATTGAGGGGACGGATTTGAACCAGTTGTTGCAACCCCTAGGAGGAGGTGGACATTCCCAAGCCGCTGCGGTTACCTTACGAGACTGTGATGCCCAGACCATCCTAGAGCAGCTGGTCAACCAACTAAAAGACCAAATTCCCCAACCTCTGACGGCTCGGGATTTAATGTCGTCCCCCGTGCGCACCATTCGCCCCAATACCAAGATTAAGGAAGCCCAGAGAATTTTGTTGCGCTATGGTCATTCGGGGCTTTCAGTAGTAGACCAACAAGACCAGCTGGTAGGAATTATCTCCCGACGAGACCTCGATTTAGCCTTGCACCACGGTTTTGGTCATGCCCCAGTCAAGGGCTACATGACGAAGGATGTTAAGACCATTACTCCGGAAACCTCGATGGCAGACATTCAGTCCTTGATGGTGACTTACGATATTGGGCGTTTACCCGTTCTAGAGAATGGGCAACTAATGGGAATTGTGACCCGGACTGATGTATTGCGGCAACTGTTTCAGGAAGAGTTGAATGAAAAGCCGTTGAAGGTTGACGGGTCAACCCTGAAACCGGCCAACCTGAAACCGGCTAACATAAAACCTCTGTTGGCTTCGAGCCTGTGGGAACTTCTGACCATAGCTGCCGAGAAAGCTCAGGAGCGGGGTTGGCATCTCTACCTAGTTGGGGGAGCTGTCAGAGACTTGTTACTAGCGGATGGGAAAAAGCCACTACTCCTAAATGATATAGACTTGGTTGTCGATGGCTTTCACCGCTCAGCGGATGCGATCGCAGGAGTCACCCTGGCCAAGGAACTCCGGAAAATTTACCGTAACGTGCGCTTGGAAGTACATGGGTCTTTTCAAACCGCAGCCTTGCTATGGCATAATGACCCAACATTGGGCTCCCTTTGTGTAGATATTGCTACTGCTCGTACCGAGTTCTATCCTTATCCCGCCGCTAATCCTGAAGTCGAAGCTAGTTCCATTCGTCAAGACCTTTACCGCCGAGATTTTACCATCAACGCCATGGCAGCAAGGCTAACAAAGGTTAATCCCCAATCTCAATTGCCCCTGTTGGACTTCTTTGGGGGTATGTTAGATTTGCGATCGCATAAAATTCGAGTCCTACACGCCAATAGCTTTATTGAAGACCCAACCCGAATCTATCGAGCGGTAAGGTTTGCCGTGCGATTGGGATTTGAAATTGAACCCCAAACCAAGGAGTATATCCACTATGCCATTGAAAGTGGGGTATATCAGCGCACCCTAGCCGAAAACGCCAAAGTACCAGCACTCCAAACCCGACTCAAAGCAGAACTTAACTATATGTTGCAAGCCCCCTACTGGCAACCAGCATTGCAGTTATTGTCCTCATTGGGAGCGTTGCAGTGTCTTCATCCTACCCTGACCCTAGATAAACCATTATGGTGGCGAGTGCGTTTGCTTGGGCGCTGGCTACAGAGATTTGACCCCGAGCAAACCTTAAGGCACTGGCAGATGCGTTTGGAAGTATTAATTGCTGATCTAGCACCAGACGAACGGGTTAAGGTAGCCAAGAATTTACAGTTGCCCGTAGACAGTGTTGAGCGTCTTCAAAAACTTGAGGGATGGCAAGCCGATTTCCTAGAATCTCTACCAACATGCCAGCTCAACAGTCAAATCGTCCACATGTTGCGCCAGTATAAATTACCTACCTTAGTATTGATTGGGGTGTATAGTCCTAGAGCGATCCGACGTAACATTTGGCAGTATCTCACCACTTGGAGGCATGTCAAACCGCCACTGGATGGCAATGATCTCAGAAAGTTAGGCTATAAGCCAGGAGCACACTATCGGGAAATTCTGGATGCACTCTTAGACGCCACCCTAGACAGGGTGATTCGGGATCAGGCTGAGGCTAAAGCATTTCTGGCAATACACTATCCACCTGTTGAGAAAGAATAAGGTAAAAGGTATAAAGGCGTAAGCAATCAGCAATCAGCAATCAGCAATCAGCTGATGCGCTACCCCCAGGCTAGGCGAACAGCTTTTGAATAAAACAGGTAAGGATTGGAATAATGCTGAGTTACCGGAAGCTGCGATGGGATTCATAGTCTTTGGCTGATGGGCAAATCCTCAGACTTCCAATTCTCATTAATCTCGAATTATTAAATTGTCCCGTTCGCCTAGCGTGGCCATAGGCCTGCATAGGTTTATTTTAAGCTGACTGCTGACAGCTGACGGCTGAATGCTTAGATAAAGGCAAACCGACAACAGATAACTGATAATGCTAGAATTCATCCGGTCAGATCTATCCAAATTAACCGCCTACACACCTCATCCTGGGGGCGAGGAAGGGAAAAAACCAGAATCAACTGTTCCCCTAGATCGCCTGGATACCAATGAATGCCCCTTTGACTTACCAGCAGAGTTAAAGGAAAAATTGGCTTGGAGCTATCAACAGCTGATTGAAGCTAATCGATATCCCGATGGTGGACATGGGAAACTCAAAAATGCGATCGCAGAATACGTTAACGAATCGGCTGCCCTAGAAAAGGTAGTAACACCACACCAGATTTCCGTAGGCAACGGTTCCGATGAACTAATTCGTTCTATCTTAATTGCCACCTGCTTAGGAGGAGAAGGCTCGATCCTAATCGCTAATCCCACCTTCTCGATGTATTCCATACTGGCACAGACCTTAGGAATACCAGTAGTGAGTGTGGGGCGTCGGCAAGAAAACTTTGAAATGAAGATCGACGATGCCCAAGCAGCCATTGAACAGACCGTAACAGAAACCTCGACCCAACGACCACCAATACGAGTAGTATTTGTAGTTCATCCTAACTCTCCCACCGCCAACCCCTTGACTCCCCAGGAATTAGAGTGGTTGCGTGGTCTACCAGATAATATTTTAGTGGTTATTGATGAAGCCTACTTTGAATTCAGCCAAGCATCAGTAGTCCAAGAATTAGCCGAGCATCCCAACTGGGTAATATTGAGGACATTTTCCAAAGCATTTCGTTTAGCTACTCACCGTGTTGGTTATAGCATCGCTCACCCAGAACTAATTGCTGCTCTCGAAAAAATTCGCTTACCCTACAACTTACCCAGCTTTTCCCAAGCTGCTGCCATAGTCGCTCTCAATCATAGACAAACTCTGCTGGCATCAATTCCCGAGATTATCGCTGAGCGAGATAAGTTACTAAAAGCCCTATCAGAACATTCAGCCTTACAGGTTTGGCCAAGTGCTTCTAACTTCATCTACGTGCGTCTAGCACAATCGGGCAACGAGTCTACTAGCAAAGACCTGAATCAGGTAACTCAGGCCATGAAAGATCAAGGCACCCTAATACGTCATACTGGAGGAGGATTGCGGATCACCGTGGGCTCTCCTGAGGAGAATACTCGTACATTGCAACGATTACAAGCAGTTCTCGCCTAATTTACTTATACCCTAATTTACTTATACCAAGTTGCGGTAAAACGTACAACTTTCTCTTCCGCCAATCTCCCTATCTCCCTATCTCCCTATCTCCCTATCTCCCTATCCAACCAATCTACTCTCTTTGAATGCAACTCGGTATCAGGTGTTTGTTAGCGAACGGAGGGTTTTAGCAATTTCTACCAGCTGAAACCCAGGAGGATAAACCCCCTCAGCTTTGATGCGCTCGATAGCAGCCGGTGGGATAGCCAAATTTAGCTTTCTAGCAACAGCTCTAACTATATCACCCCGGTCAATGACACCTGCCACAGTTCCTGCAGGAGAAAGTACGCTCAGACGCTTAATATTAAGCTCCTCTAAGCTGCTAATCACCTCCACCAAGGGTGTTTTCTCCTCCACTTTTGGAATTTCTGATAAAGGGCGCACTATAGTTTCCAACGTCTCAGTGTCCCAACGACTACGCTCGACAAAATGTAAATCCTCAATTTTCACTAGCCCACGATAGCGTCCATTAGCTGCAGCGTAGTAGGGCATTGGGTTTTGCCTATCGGTTAAGATATACTCATCCGCAAAAGAACGTAACGTCTGGTTGGCTTCCACCACCCGAAAGTCACGGGTCATGGCATTAGATGCCATCAGCTTAAGTAAGACTTCTTGCAAGGTGGTTAGGTGGTCATAGGCGCTGGCATTGCGAAAAATAAACCAGCCAATCAGAGTTGGCCAAATGAATGCCAAGGTACCCGTCAGCAGAGTCATTCCTAATCCCAGGGATAGGGCTATAAGCCCAAACCCCTTACCCGTTCTGGCAGCCCAACGGACACCTGTAAAGAGATCCCCAGTTAGTTTCCAGACTGCTGCTTTCAACACTTGTCCACCATCTAAAGGTAGACCAGGAATTAGGTTAAATAATGCCAAGACTAGGTTGATTCTAGCTATCTCATTGGCGATGGTATATCCCCAAGCCGAGGTGGGTAATGTCAGAGTTAGCACATAAAACAGACCAAAGAGGATGAAACTTACTAATGGTCCTGCGATCGCTACTTGAAAGGCTTCTGCTGGAGTCTTTGATTCTCGGTCAATCGACGCAATCCCGCCGAATATAAATAGGGTAATCGAATTAACTTTGATACCCTGGGAGAGGGCAGCTAGACTGTGACCTAATTCATGTAAGAGTACAGAACTAAATAACAACAGTGCCATCGCCAATCCAGCTACCCAAGCCAAAATCGACCCTAGGCTAGAGTCGAACTCTCGCGCATTAATCATCGTTACCAATAGCAAGATGAAAAACCACGATGGGTCTAAAAACAGTGGGATTCCGAATAGAGAGCCAACTCGCCAACCTGATAGCATCACATTTTCCTTATCTGAGACGTTCCATACCTCCACATACCAGGATAAAGTAACTCCTCTGTTCTGGGTTATGGAACTGCCACAGGCATCCGCTCACTAAGACGAGTGTTTAGGTCTGCAAGTAGGTCATTGCCACTACGACGAGCTTCCCAAGGACCGGTGTTATATTGATCGATTATCCACTGCCCATTGATAAAATCTTCTGACTCAGCCAGGGTACCAATATACTGGATTGGAGTCGATGAGCTGGTGAGGTATCGCTTAGTAAATTGGATACGCCGTCCGATTACCTCACCACTTAGCTGGGCTTCTCCTAAGTAGCCGTCATCCAAACTATTGCCAGTGATGGTATTCTTGCTTTGAACCAGAGTTGCTTCAAACCGGGTGGGTACTCCCCCTTGCCAGTAAGTTCCGAGCCAAGTGCCAGTTAAGTCTGCCATGAACACCAAATTTTAGTGAGGAGTTAACTTACTATTATACTATATTTTGGGTATATGTAGCAAACTTTGATAGGTGCTGGGATTAAGAAGACACCGAAACAGGGGAAAGGTGCTGCTCATTGTAACTAGGAGGCTCTAGAGACTAGACCTATTTTGACATCAAAGATGAAGTTGTTCCAATGTTAGTGCAGCAAAACCACCAGACTCGTCATACTTGACCTTCAATTGTTGCAACTTTGACGGTGTTACCAGCCAATTTGCTGCGAGAGTACAGGGAGTACCAACACTTACTTGATCTGGACAACTGATAGAAACTCCATCAGGTAAAAAGAAGGTGTTATGTCCTTCCCAACCCCAGTTTAATTGAATTGCTACAGGCTCAGAAATCTTTAAATCAGGGGTCATGGTAACAGAGGTTCCTTGCCAATTCCCACTCAGATTTCTCTCGGACACCTGTTCTATTTCTTTAGACCAATACTGACTAGGAAAACCCCTGGCATCTTCACGAATATTCGCTGTTCGGAACAAAGCTCCTTGTTTATCGTAAACAATCCCGACACTATGTCGTAATTCCTCGTACCTAAAAAATAATTCAACACCAAAATACGAATCGGGTTTTAATTGTCTTGTTACCCAAGCAGTATGACCAGATTCAAAGCAAATAGTTCTCATCGAATCAGCTTGTGGGTGAAATATGCCATCAGGTAAATTATTTTCTTGCTGATTATAGTCCCAACTTTCTTCTTTTACGTTATCTTCAGCGTAGATATAGCGATTTATTTGATGAATTTCAGTTTGCTCTGGATTGCCCTGAAAAATTCTTAGACTTTGAAATGATTCTTTTACTTCTCCTGAAGGAGAATACCTTGTCCAAATACCATGCCAATCCCGCAAATGGTTGGCCGTGAAATTTTTCCAGTTTTGCTCTTTTAAATCCATATCATTATACCCAAAAAAATCTTGATTATTTGCTAATTATATCTAGCCAGCCTGAGCTCAGATGAATAATCTTTCTGAAGTCTTGGAAAATATCTTAGGGATTACCTCCAGCATCCGACAGGTAAAAGTCTTCCAGAGTAAAGCTATACAAAGCTCCAGATTCATCATACTTGACCCTTAGTTGTTGTAACTCAGAGGGGCTAATCAGCCAATTTGCCGCAATGGTAAAGGAGGTGCCAATACTGACTTTAGTAGGACAACTCAGAGAAATGCCATCAGGGAAAAAGAACATTTTGTTTCCTGCCAAGGGCCAGTGTAGTTGAGTTGCTATTGGTTCAGAAACCTTTAAATCTGGGGTCATGGTAACAGAAGTTCCTTGCCAGTTACCACTCAGATTTCTCTCAGGTAAGAGATTGATTTCCTTTGACCAATAGTTACTGGGAAATTCTGCTGCATCTTCACGGATACTTACTGCCCTCATCAAACTGCCATTACTCTCATAAAGAATGGCAACACTATGTCTTATGTTTTCATGTTTGAAGAACAATTCAGCCGGTTGAAACACCGAACCAGGTCCTAACTGTTTAGCTGACCATGTAGCTGCACCTTGTTCAAAGAAAAATGATCTCATTGACGGAAATGCTGGGTGAACAATTCCATCAGGTAACACCTTCTCCTGTTTGTTAGACTGCCATTTTTTTTCTTCTATCCTACCGTCAGCGTATATATAACGATTAGTGTGATAAATTTCTGTTTGTTCTGGATTGCTGCGCAAGCTTCTCAGACTTTGAAATGATTCTATTATCTCTCCTTCAGGAGAATATCTTGTCCAAATCCCATGCCAGTCACGCAAATGGTTGGCCGTAAAATTTTTCCAGTTTTGCTCTTTTAATTCCATATAATTAGTTATATGCTAATCTAAGTAATTTTTAAGTTTGTGTGTTTTTTGGTTACAGTTTTGTATTCCCTAAAGCCCGAAATTAGCGACCTATCAATAATTAAGCGATCGCTTTTTTGGATCCTGACATGATTGTGCCCATCGTCGTTATTAAATCTAATCATAATCTAGTTTATGCGATCGCGAAAAAGATTGCCATCTTTTAAGATGTTATCTCATGAAAGTCATTAGGGAAAAGTGAGAGAATTTTCCCTCCTGATTATAGTGACGGATTCCCCTTTTTAAAAGACCGGGATTCACCAACCAATCCGTGATTATCAAAGATTCTCTATCATAGGCAGCGGTTTCTGGGAGACTAACAGTCACTCCATTGGAGAAGCCGACTATAATATTTTCCTGGGCTAATTGATTTATAGGCTTCCACTGACAATCACTGGTAGTTGCGATAATTAAGTCTGGTGTTATAGTGGAAATTATACTCCCCTTCCAATTCTCAGAAGAAGTATAGTCTATCTCTTTAGGCTCTCCTCGAAAGAAGTCTAGTGTCTCCCAGATAGAGGTAACATGATGTAATGAGCCATCTTCGAGATACTTACAGCCGCCACTCACTCCTAACCTTTCGTGCTTGAGGCATGTCTCAAAATAATATAACTGACCCCGCTCAATCTTAGGTGTGTATCCCCAAGTCCAGCAATAGTCTAAGAAGGGAGTTGTTAGCTTCCCTTTTTTGTAAGGACCAAATGTTCTAGACTCACTCCTACCATCTTCATATCGATAGCGATGCAGCGCGGTCTTGGGGGTTTCCCCCATGAGCGACTGCATCAAGACAGTGATTTTTTTGAACTACTGCTTCGCGATCAGGATAGACTACATAGCTCCTGACTCCATGAAAGCGATGCAGCGCGGTCTTGGGGGTTTCCCCCATGAGCGACTGCATCAAGACAACGTTCTACTAACTCCCCATTCCCTGCCAGCCGAGTCCATATGCCATTCCAATCACCAATAGCCTGAATTTCTAAGAATTTTTCCCAGTTCTGAGTTAATAAATCACTCATCTATAACCTCCTGTGTTCCATTGCCAAAAACCTGAGAATCGCATCCACAAGCATAAGCAATAGTCCCACCCAGCGCAAATCCGTTGCGCACTCCACTCTGTTTCACTAAAATTCTCCAAGACCGATAATGTCGGTTTAAAATCAGCTGATGTTACAGTTATAGCGCTGCGGACAGCGCTATAGTAAACTTGAAATGAATCAATAGAGGGCGATCGCGTAGCGGCTCCATTCGCGTAGCGTGGCCCAAAGGCCAAGGAGCATTGCACTAACGCGCTTTCGCTGTAGAACGCCCCAGAATATCAAACAGAAAAGGAACAAGAGAGATTTAGCCACCTAATTTATTGGGTGGGCGGGGAACGGAGCGGGATTTATCCCGGCGATTGTGTTACAATAAAAAGGTAAGTAGGGACAAGGTTGGTCACGTTTATATTTTGCTAGTACGGTGAAATTCCGGCAAGAAAGAGACGGGGTATATCCTACGACTATGGTACAAGCAAGTAACGCAGCAAAAAGTAGTGATTTATTGCCCTGATTTGTTTGGTACAACCACTCCGAAAGCTAGTTAAATTAAAAGTAAATCCACAGGTTGACTTTTTGAGTTAATCCGTTCGCGTAGCGTGGCCATAGGCCAGGGATGTAGGGCAGTTTTGAATCTGTCAAACGATATGGTCTGAATTACCTTTCTAGATCGTATTGTAAGCATCACGTTCGCGAAGCGAGTCCAAAGGACTCAGCGCGGTTTCAACCCGCGTAGTGATATCAGCTTAGAATCCACGCGGTTTCAACCCGTGGAGAATTCAAGTTCATGTAGCCACCGTCTACGACTAGGTCAACCGCCGTCACATAAGAAGACTCGTTGCTAGCCAGAAAAACGACCGCTTGGGCAATTTCCTCCGGTTTTCCTTCTCGTTCGCGTAGCGTGGCCCAAAGGCCATGGAGTGGCGCAGCTTCCTTGACAGCTTCGATGAAGCCTTCAAACGCGCCATCCGGCAGGCCGAGTTTGCTCTCAAAGTTAGTGCGAACGATACCAGGGCTGACGGCATTGACGCGAATTTGGCGGGGAGCCAGTTCAGCAGCTAGGGAACGGGCAAAGGAGCGAACAGCGGCTTTGGTGGCAAAGTAAAGACTGCCCATCGGCACTCCTTTCTCGTTTACCGCTGGGGCATTCAAAATAATGCTGGCTCCTTCATTCAACAAGCCGACTAATTTCTGAACTTTGACATACTCACCGCCGAAGGAAGAACGGTGATTCTTGACAGATCATCGAGCTGTGCTGCCGTTCGCGTAGCGTGACCTACGGTCTCAGCAGTCTTACCATCTCTCCTTGCCCGTTTATGGTCGTGCCGATGCCCCATGCCGACCTTTTCTATATTTTTTGCAGCGTTGACGTCTCTGTCTTGTTCAGTACCGCAGCTCAAGCAAAGCACAGAACGTATAGACAAATCAAGCTTTCCCCATTTGAAGCCACAATCCGAACAAACCTGACTGGTGGGTTCCCAGCGGCTAATAACCCTGAAGTCCCTTCCGTACTTGTCGGATTTGGCCTTACAAAGAGTTCTAAATTCAGCCCATCCTTGCTGACTTATGGCTCTAGCTAACTTGCGATTTTTGATCATTCCTGATACATTCAGATCTTCTAGGACTATTACTTGGTTCTCGACAACAGTCTTGGTTGATAGTTTATGCAGGAAATCTTTTCTTTTATTAGCTATATTGTTATTTATCTTGGCTATTCGTCGCCTAGTCACTTCTCTGGGATTTGACCCTTTAGGTTGCTTGGCGAATTTCTTTTGAGCTTTTCTTAATTTGCGATCGCGTAGCGTGAGCTTTGCTCAATCCAGCCTTGAGTAGTCAGGGCTATGTACTTCGCTCCCGTCACTCATTACAGCAAATGTCTTGATACCCAAGTCAATCCCAATACTTTGATTCTTGACATCGATATGAATAGGCTCAATATCTACAACAAAGCTTAACAAATAATTATGGGCACAATCTTTGATAATAGTTACAGAGCTTGGGTCTGACGGTAGTTCTCTAGACCATATAGGTTTAACTACTCCAATCTTGGCTAAATAAACCCCATCACCTTGAATAGAGAATCCTCTCTGAGTTAATCTAGCTGACTGTTTATTGGTTCTCTTTTTGAACCTTTGCGGTCTAACTTTTCGGCCTTTTATCCTCCCATTACAGGAATCGAAAAAGTTTTTATAAGCAGTTCCTATATCAGCTACAGACTGCTGCAATGGAACTACAGAAACCTCAGATAACCACTTTCTTTCTTCGGTCTTTTTGGCCTGAGTAATAACCAACTTCTGCAATTCCCCTGACTTAGGAGTTTTCTGAGATTTTTGGCAAATAGCCAGGGCATCGTTCCACACAACGCGAACACAACCGAACAACCTGGCGAGGTCGCTCTTTTGTTGGTCAGTGGGATAAAAACGATACTGGTATCTGGCTTTCAATTGCTTTTAATAGATTGGTCTCTACTATGATTATATTGTAGTCTACAGGATTTGGCAATGGGATTCCGAAAAGAAAGACACAGTATTACAAATTTACAGATGCACCTGATATGTGTAACCAAGTATCGTCAAAAAATCTTGACCTTGACAAGCCTTAGGTCTATCGAAAACTCGTTCAGAGAGGTGGCAAAAAAGATGAATTTTGAAATTAGAGAGTTTAATGGAGAGGCTGACCATGTACACATTCTGATTGAGCTTTGCTCACGCTACGCGAAAGAATACCCTCCAAAATTATCAATTTCTCAGATAGTTAACAGTCTCAAAGGATTGTCTAGTCGGAGATACGGAGAGAATGGCTATCCAAAACCTAATGGGAAAACGGCATTGTGGAGTTCTAGCTATTTTGCGGCTTCTGTGGGAGGAGCTTCTATTGAGGTACTAAAAGAGTACATAAATAATCAGAAAAAGCCGTCCTAGAAGGACGGGGCTTCGGCAAAGCCGACGCTACGCGAACAGACCCAAATTTTTTGGTTAAAAAGACTCCTTTAACATTGATGTCGAATTGGTTATCGTAGAAAGCTTCATCCACCTGTTCGATCGGAGCAAAGTAACCAATCCCAGCATTAGCAAATAGGATATCGAGCTTGCCAAAGGTGGCTTCTACTTGGGCAGCCAGATGATCTAGATCCGCAAGCGATGGCCAAAAGGCCACGCTACGCGAACGCACATCAGCTTTAACAGGGATAGCATTTTCCCCTAAAGCATCCGCTGCTGCATTCAGTCGCGTTTCATTTTGTCCGGTAATAATCACCCGTGCCCCTTGGGCGATGAACTGCTTTGCGGTTTCAAAGCCAATTCCGGTAGAGCCACCAGTGATTACTGCAGTCTTGTTAGCTAAGCGTGTCATACTAATACCTCAAATCAAATCTCAAAACATTTACCATTCGGTCTAAGTTAGACCAAAAAAAATTAGTTACCCTTCAGAACGCACAATGCCGCTTGCACCGTTCCCTCTAGTGTGGTATCGTCATTCATCACCCGACCCAGCAACGCCATACCCTGTGTTGTACATAACAGTAAACGAGCCAGATCCCGAGGATTTACGGTAGAATTCACTTCCCCCGCAACTTGGGCACGGGTAAGGGTAGTACAGAACACGTCTTCTACCTGCCGCAAATACCCCCGCATGACTTTGGCCACTGCTTCATCCTCTGTATTGAAATCAGCAATATTGGTGCCGAGCATACAGCCACAGCTACCTGGTTGACTGTGCATCTCCTGCAATTCCAAAAGCAATTGGGTCAGATTTTCCAAAGGCGAGCCATCCGCAGATAAGCGATCGCGCATGTCCCGAATCGTTGTCTGAGCATAGTGCTCTAACGCTTTGAGGAATAGCGATTGCTTGTTACCAAAGGTGTCATACAAGCTTTTTTTGCCAATCCCCATAGTTTTCAGCAACTCCGATAGGCTGGCAGCTTCATAGCCATGGGCCCAAAACACTTCCATAGCCTTGGTTAAGGCGACTTCAGGATCGAATTGCTTTTGGGGACCGCGAGTCATTGGAAACCTGTTTTATTGATGACCACGAATTAAAACTAACACAACCTAAACCGATTGGTCAAGGATTATTATCAAATTTAGGCAGCGAATCGGGAATCGGGAATCGGGAATCGGGAATCGGGAATCGGGAATCGGGAATCGGGAATCGGGAATCGGGAATCGGGAATCGGGAATCGGGCAGAAGTAGTTTTGGATTCTTGTTTATGCAAGCCTTTTGCCTGACAAGTGCCCAGAAGTAGATGTTTATCGTAATTCCTGCTCTGTGTCTTGATGCAGTCGCTTAACAACAACGGTAGACAGATATCAGTGATTTTGAGTAACGTTTATTACTGAATTCAACACTTGTGCTCTAAGCTCTTTGGAATGCTAAATAATACTAAATAGTTAAACAATCTTCAGAGGCTAGCATTCCCAAAGGGGGGATAAAGAGATCACAATGGAGTTGAACGTCATAAGGGAGGCCATGGTCTTCATTAAGCAGGTGCACAAAATTAATTACACATTTTCCAAAACTCAAAGCCTTACGATGTAAGGGTTACAGAGATTGGTAGTAGGAAATTAATTTTGTTTAAATGCTTATCTGGCAAGATTGCAGTACGATTTACCAGACTTAAACGGGTATTAACAGTATGGTAATCTTCTGGGGTGAATTTATATAGCGGTTTGCCATATTTAATCAGAAACCAAGCCATCAGACTCAATTGACGGTACATCGTCGCATCATAGCAACGCCCACTTTGCCCCAGACTCCCCCCGTCTCTTTTTGTTTGTGGGTTAACCACTTGGGCAACTTTATAGTTACCTTGCTGGGAAAGGGCAACCCAATCTGCCGCAAAAAGCTGCCACACCGTTTCCATCCCATAAGCGATCGCAAAAGGAATATGCTCCACTACCATATCCCATCTCAACATTGTTTCACCAGTTTGAGACCAGACGAGCCGATCAAAATGTTTCGCATAGTGGCAACCAAGTTCGTTTTCATGTCGCCAGGGCTCGCGCATCACAAAAAGATAGTGATTATCCCTGAGTGTATTGTTTTGTGCCGTGAGCAGAAATAGACGCTCTTGATCTGGAAAAATAGCTTGGGCATATCCCAAATAGTGAAGAGGTCGATATTGGGTAGCTTTGATATCAACATCAAGCACAAATATATCTTTAATTGTCTGCCATTGCTTAACATATTTCAAGTAAGCAAAAGCCATCGCAAAGGCTCTTCCTTTGCCTTTATGTTTGGCAAGATCGACTGCAAAAAGTGAGTGAATGCGCTCTAGGTTAAATAAATCAAGCATAGCTGCTTCGTTGAGAATCACGCAGCCTTTTTCCTTCAGCCCCAAGTGATCCACGACAGCTTGCGCTCGTGGTGAATGTATCACGACAATTCTCTCTGGTGCAATCCCCCAGTTTAGGCAATAGTTCAAAGTTTCGGGAAAAGTATCCTGTTCCCGCTTAGAGCCAAGAGGTAAGAGCAAACCTACGGTTGGCGAACAAAAATAGTCCTCTAGGATTTTATGCTTAACCATAATATCCGCAAGAGTGGGTGTGAAAAAACCACCCAGACAGTCCTGTCGTTTGACAGCAATCACGTTGGGAAAATCATGAACTGTTCTCCTTTGATTAATGTTTTGTGACATACTTGCTTTTTTTGACAGAATTTTTAGCTGAGGGGGTGACATGAGCCCTTAAAAGCTTACTAGATAATGCTTTGATGCCAGTTTATCTTTGCTAAGATAAACTGGGCAATTGACCCTAGGAATGATGTTCTAAGTAGTCGGACATAAATAAACGGTACTGTCTCAAAAACTGTAAAATGCTTATAACCTTTACCCCAAAAGGTTTTACCTATATTTACAAAACTTTATACAGCACCCAAAACTTTTGTCCGACTACTTAGAAGCTAAAACCCTTATAACTACGTCCAAGGTCAGGCCAAACTAGTATGTATCTTTTTGTAACATATCGGCTGAAAGTATTACCCAATAAGGATTTTAGCTTGCATGTCACCCCCTCAGAATTTTTAGACTTCGAATGGTATTCAACAGTGTTGAAGCCCGAATTTTCTTTTTTTACATAATTTTACATAAAGCCTTTACTAGTCTTTTATCACCTAGTGTTACCAACTTTAACTCAATCCCTTAAGCTACAAATAATTTAACCACCAATACTTATGCTGACTTTTGAAATTAGCAAACCAATGACATATAGTATAGATAATTATAATTATCCAGATCAGATAAACATGGGGAAGACTATAACCATAATTTGCTGGCATGGCACTTTTATTTAAGTAAGGTAGAATTACGGCTGTCATACCATACTTAGGTAGCGATAACACAATGGCAGCAAAATGGATTACCCAAAGGTGAATAATATCAAAGAATAAATGCCATTCAACCCATAACTAATCCACGTAATAAATCGATGGATACTAAACGCTTAGTTATGGGTTTTGCTTTTGTGTTAGGAGTAGAATCATCTAAAGTCATGCTTTCCCAGTTTTTCAGGTGTGCCGTAGCATCTTATAAAGCTAAACTATAGCATTTTCCAATAAATTATTAAACCCAATGCTGATTTAGCATAACACGAAAAAAATCCCGGATCTCCTTCCTAGTGTTACCTATTCCCTATTCCCTAAAACCCAGAGATTTGTCCCTCATGAGTATAGCGTTTATAGGACTCATGAGGGACACATTATTTTTTCCCTCTTGCCTCTTGCCTCTTGCCTCTTGCCTCTTGCCTCTTGCCTCTTGCCTCTTGCCTCTTCCCTGCTCCCTGATCCCTGCTCCCTGCCTCACAAGGGTAGGTTTTTTACATTTGGGTCCTGCCCCACCCCCAACCCCCGACCGGTCGGGGGCGGATCAGAAGGAGAGGAAAAGGAAAACAACGAAGAAATGATGATTTTTAGCGATGCAGCGCGGTCTTGGGGAGCCAGTGCGGTCTTGGGGGTCTCCCCGGAGACGAAACCTGATTACGTTGAGCCAAAATGGTTGGTAGGCTATGCAGAAAAGGGGTAAAACTTATTGATTAGCGATGCAGCGCGGTCTTGGGGGTTTCCCCCATGAGCGACTGCATCAAGACAAGGCGAGCCTGTCTTACGGTAACTTCAAACCATGAGCAACTGGCGTGGTTTCCCCCACTCGCGCAAAGCATGGCTGACAACGACAAATTAAGTATATTGTCTTGATGCAAAGCGCGAGTGGGGGAAACCCCCAAGACCGCGCTGCATCGCTTTCTTATCCCCCACACCCCACACCCCACAACCCACACCCCACACCTGAGGTCTTTGTTAAAAACCTACCCCTGTGAGCTGCTCCCTGCTCCCTGCTCCCTGCTCCCTGCTCCCTAAAAACCAGAATTTTGTACCTCATGAGTATAAAAAAATATAGAAGATTCTCAACCCTTAACCGAACCGGCTAAAATCCCCCGCACAAAGTACCGCTGTAGAACAAAAAACACAATCAGTGGTACAATCATTGTGATAAATGCACCAGAGGTAAGAAGATGCCACTGCTGCCCACGATAACCTACTATATTTGTTAATCGGATCGTTAACGGGGCAACGTCTGGTGTAACTCCGAGATAGACTAAAGCAACTAGCAAGTCATTCCATACCCAGAGAAATTGAAACACGGCAAATGATGCGATCGCAGGCATGGATAGAGGCACAATCACCTGGGTAACTATGGTTAGATGAGACGCACCATCCACTGCTGCTGCTTCGATTAACTCCTGAGGCAAACTAGCAATATAATTACGCAATAAATAAATTCCTAAGGGCAAACCATAGCCTGTGTGGGCTAACCAAATACCTAATAATGTACCGGAAAGTCCTAGATATCCGTAGACTCGCAATACCGGAATCAGAGTCATCTGTAACGGGACTACCAGCAAGCCAACTACTACCATAAACAGGACTTGGCGACCAGGAAATTTCATCCAAGCAAACCCATAGGCAGCAAAAGTAGCGATCGCAATCGGAATCACTGTAGCGGGAATCGAGATCGCCAGACTATTGAGAAATGCCTGTCCCATCCCTTCGGAGGTAATCACATCAATATAGTTACCTAAGTGGTATTGGGTGAAATTGAAGGGGTGTTGGAAGACTGACCACCAACCGGTTTTGAGCACATCATCTCGGTAGCGCAGGGAACTAATGAACAAACCAACAGTGGGTAGAGTCCAGATCAACGAGATGATAATCAGGGTCAGATGAATCGGGATTTTCCAGAAAAATTGCTGTAGGTGTTGGGATTTTGCTACAAAGAGCGGTTTTGGTGCCATAGGTGGGTTAAAGTCATCTCTGGAATTAGTCTATTTTTTGCCAAGATAAGCGCTTTGTGCAACCAATCCCACAACAGCAGTCGTTAAACAAGTGGGCAAAACAACTGGGCAAAACAACTGGGCAAAACAACTGGGCAAGATGCGTTCGCGAAGCGGCTCCAAAGGAGCATCGCATCTCCCCAAGCCTGATATAATTTCAACCATAGCTATAACAGTTGCTTAACTCGGTAACGGCATCAGACTCGAATGGTAACTTGAGTAAGAATAGCAGCCATGAGCCTATTCAGTTTTTACCATCAACGGCTGTTCTCCTGCTCTCGAAACCGACGGATATTGCTAATCATAACCGGAATAATAACTAGTAATAAAATAACTGCGATCGCACTACCTCGTCCAAAGTTCCGATAATTGAACATTTCCTTAATCATACGAGACGCAATCACTTCCGTATTTTGATTACCACCGGTCATCACCCAGACAATATCAAAGACTTTCAGCACCGCTATTACTACAGTAGTCACAACCACAGCAATAGTCCCTCGTATCATCGGAATAGTAATTTTCCAGAAGATTTGCCACTCACTAGCTCCATCTATCCGTGCAGCTTCGATAATATCTTTGGGGATACCTTTGATGGCAGCAGAGAGCAAAATCAAGCAAAACCCTGTCTGCAACCAAATCATAATCACAATCAGAGCATAATTATTAATAGAGCGCTCCACTAACCAACCTACAGGCTCAAATCCTAAACTGGTAATAATGCCATTGAGTAAGCCAATTTGTTCTGAGCCAGCTGGACGAAAAGCATAGATAAATCGCCAAATCACGCTAGCCCCCACAAAGGAAATTGCCATTGGCATAAAGATTATAGACTTGGCTACGGTTTCATAGCGTACCCGATCCACCAGCACCGCAATAATTAAACCCAATGCTACACTAAACCCTGTTACCAATACCAACCAAAGCACATTGTTACGAAAAGCGATTAGCATAGTAGGGTTGGTAAAGGCAAAGATGTAATTGTCCAGTCCCACAAAATTTTGCGATCGCTTATCCAAGAAGCTGATATATATAGTATTGAGGGTCGGCAGAATCAGGTAAGCGGTTAGTAATGCTAAAGCAGGGGCTAAGTATACCCAAGCCACAAAATGCGTTCGCGTAGCGTGACCGTTCGCGTAGCGTGGCCTTTTGGCCAAGGTCAATCGCGTTTTATTGGGTAGCTGATTTACCAAGCCATTCATGCCATATAATAAAGCTATCACCCCACCACAGCCTATGACAACGGCGAGAATGAAAGTAACTATTTTGAGCAATACCATCCTTTATTGCCTCATCACTTAATCACCTGATCACCTGATCACTTTATCACCTCATATATATCTCTCACCGAATCCCGTTTATTGCCATGCTCTAAGTTATAAAATTTATAATTTTTCTGCCACCGTTCCAGTTCATAGATAGATATTGATTTAGCGATAAGGTCAGTGCTCCTTGCACGATCAACTACTTGTGGATCCGTTGTAAATACTCCACAATTAATTTGGTTAGTTGATAGCTTCCAATAATCCCTAAATTGCTCTTTCCAATCAATGACTTGATCCACTACCTTATTTCTATGCTTATTTCTTCTAGTTCTTTCGTGCTTTCCTGTCGCTTCAGTATCAATATATTTAGTTTCAATTAAAAATATTTTTTTGTTTTTACTAAGATAAACAAAATCTACTTTACCTAAATTTGTATAGTCTTGGATTAGGGCCTTTTCAAACAGGATGAGCTGACTACAGGTTGGAAATAATGAGTTTATCTTGAAAAATATAGCAACCCTAAATGATTTGTGACAAGTGATCGGCTTGAAACCCAGGTATAACAATGATCACGTTTTAGAAAATTACCACAACCTATTTAGGATTGCTATAGATATGCCTGTAATAGCAGTTCCTGATCATAGGGAAAACCAATAACCCCTATAAAAAAACGTCTCATATCTTCTTCACTTTGTGGCTGTTAACCTTGGCAATAGGAAACAAATTTATCAATCTGACTAGTATCCATAGCTTATTTCTTATTTAAACTTGAGTTTGGCCTAAAGGGGGAATCCTAAACTTACGGTGTTGCTCAATTATGGAAGATCCAAAGGTAATCGGTAATCGTTAATCGGTAACTGCTCCAACTATACTTGAGTACCCAAATCCTATTCAGCAAAGCCAAATTTATAGTAGTCACTGACATCCTACTATATCCTGCCTGCTTACACCCCAAGGGATTGCCGTTACAGCGGAGCGAAGCGCAAGTGCTGATATTGTACTCAGATATTTAATCGTAATTAATGCCTAAACGGCACTATTGTCCCTTTCGCTAAATGGTGGCGAATAACTGACTTAATTTGATTTCAGTATCTTATAGTTACAGATTTCCCAGGCAATTGTGCTAAAGTAACATTAGAAGGCGATTTTAAATAAATATTTTTTTTGACAATGACTAATCCCTAATTCCTCATACTTAATCTGGCCAACTGTCCTCAATAGTTTTCAGAACTGTATCCACATCTGTCCCACCAATATAATCAACAATGCCACTCCAGAATGTCCCGGTACCCACGGCTCCTGGCATCATATCCGAACCATCGAAGCGCACCATATCCGCATTGGCTAAGATTTCCGCTTGACGTTTAACAATGTCATTGGGGTAAGCATCCAAACTAACCTGTTTATGGGGTGAGACATAATCTCCCTGACTTGCCCAGATAGTATGGGCTTGGGCAGTTGATAAATACTCCATCAACTTCCGTGCTTCTGGAGTATCCTTAAACATAGCAGTCACAATACCAGACACTAACACTGGCACTCCCAATTCCTGTTTAATACCCGGTAACAGAAAGATACTCACATCCTTATCTAGCGCTACATCTTTAGGTAAGAAGCTAGTGATAAAGCTAGCTTGGCGATGCAGATAGCAACCTGGGGGGTTATCAAATAACGGTGCAGTTGCGTCACCAAAGGGAGTGCTAATAATACCAACAGTACCACCAAACACATACTTAGGATTAAGGGCAATGTTGCCAAACTGCTCAAAAGCATTCTTAACCGCTGGGTGATTAAAGGGAATCTTGTGAGCAACCCACTGGTCATACACTTCCCCACCAACCGTGCGCAACATAATATCCTCAATCCAGTCAGTACCAACCCATCCTGTAGCCGCACCGCTTTCTATTCCGATGCACCAAGGGACACCGCCATCTGCCACAATCTGATCGGACAGTGCCATCATTTCATTCCAGGTGGTAGGGATTTTGTAACCAGCTGCCTTAAACGCAGCTCGATTGTACCAAACTAAGCTTTTGACCGCCGCCCTAATCCACACCCCGTATACTTTACTATCGACAGTTGCCAAATCTAGCCAGTTTTGAGAATAAGCAGCAGATAACTGAGATTTGTCCATGAAGGTATCTACAGGTACCAGTTGACCTTCCCTAGCAAAGTCAGCCATCAAACCCGGTTGAGGGAACATGGCAAGATCGGGAGCATTTCCAGATTCCACCAACACAGGTAGGAGGGTGGCGAAATCACTACTGGCTTCATACACCACCTTGATACCCGTTTCTTTAGTGAAGGGTTCTAGTATCTGTTCGATTATTTGCTCCCCTTCCCCTGTCATTACTCCCAGGATAGTAACCGTATTGCTTTTAGTTTCTCCACCTTTGGGGGAACAGGCAACTAAAACTAACGATAAACCTAGAAATACAGGGGTAAATACCGTGCTAGGAGCAGGTTTAGTTCTGAATTTAGCCAAAAATTCTCCTATCTGCTCGACAAAACCTATCGTGATCCAGAATTTGGGTTTGAACATCTTTCAATTATGAGCCTTAGCAAATAATGACACTCATACTCTGAGTACAATTCCGTTCCAAGATAACCCCACTCAATGACTTGAGCAACAACTTAGGGAGGGGAAGCTTGAGAAATCAGAATACACAGATGAAAGACTCTATGTTTGAAAGGCAGGCTTGATCAACGCAAGCCTTCAGCCTACTAGGTGGTGCGTTACGGGGCGGGCTGTCGCAACACTGGCGCTCGGTGTTGAAAATGAGGGCAAGCCCGCCCTTAACCAACCCTAAGCACCCTAAGCAACTAAGCCCATCCTATGGTTGCCAACTATCAGCCATTCATAATGCTGGCAACAGAAGCAACCCCACAAAAGGGCATCATGGCGACATCACCTACAAAAAAAAGCTTAAGCTGAATGCTGAATGCTGTTCGCGCAGCGTGCGCATAGCGCATATGCTTACCAATAAACAGTGACCTAGAGAAATTACTGATTTTAGCCTCTATCTATTTGTTATAGCAATTCTACGACTTGTGAGGTACATTTTAGGGTTTTTAGGGAGCAGGGAGCAGGGAGCAGGGAGCAGGGAAGAGGGAAGAGGGAAGAGGGAAGAGGGAAAAAATAATGTGTACCTCATGAGTCCTAGAAACGCTATAGAACTTTATACTAACTTCACATAACTAGGATTGGAGTTCGACGTAAACTGGAAAATTTTTAAATTTTATCCCTATTACTAGGCTTGATTTATAGGGTTTATAAATGAGATGTAAACCTAGGATGTCTTTTTTTAGTGGACAATCAAACTCTGGATCTGTTTCCCCTATTGCGTTTCATATTTTGTATTTTGTATCTTACCTAAGGTAGTATGTTCACAACTAAAATATAATGCCTAGATGATGTTAATGTTACTGAATTGCTAATCAAACCCTTAAATAAAAATTCATCGTTAATCCTTAAAAAAACTAACTTAAATGATTTATATTTAATTCATTTAAGTTAATGATTTTTGTCCGGATTTACGTTTTTTATAAATTTGCATATAAGCCGTAATAAATAAACAAAAAAACAACAAAAACATACACAAATCAACCTTGAACGTAAACGGATATATTTCATGATTAATTTAAGATTAGGGATTTTAACTAGGGAAAATTTATGGTTTGTCACCCAAATACCCTATAAAATTCAGTGCCTTTGACTAGTTATCGCATGGGGTTATAGCTACGATTCATGGCAACTGGCAATAAGCCATTAAACATGAACCATCAACAATCAGGAACTTCCCTGACGGCCAAATCATTTACCGTAACTAGGCTTTGTCAAGCAGTAAGAGTTAACTAAAAGCAATGTCTGACACATTTTTCTCAGCTGATTCACTTCTGTATCATCACCATTGGGACACTAATACTATCACCTACAGCTTCTATAAAAGTGGTCCTTATTACGGATCTCAAACCGGGGTTTCAGAGATCTCAGAAGGAACCAAAGACAATATCAGAAGCATCCTGGAAACTCTGGAAATATACCTTGATGTTGATTTCCGTGAGGTAGCAGATACAGCAACAGACTATGGTCTATTGCGCTACATGGTATCTGATGGTCCGGGCTACGCCTATGCCTATTTGCCTAACAGATCTAATACCAACTCCGGCTGGAGGTCGGATGTGGCCGGGGATGTGCATATAAACGAAGCCTACGACACGACAGGTAATAACGGATTTGCTGACGACCCAGGGAATCATGGCTACATGACCCTGATTCATGAGATAGGACATACTCTGGGGTTAAAACATCCGAATCCATACGAGGACCATGATTACGGTCCATTTTTGCCCTTTAACGAGGACAATACTACCAACACAGTAATGTCGTATAACTTTGCTGGGAAACCAGCGATTACCCCAATGACTTACGACATTAAAGCATTACAGTCTATCTATGGAGCTAGGGAGTATAACCACGGGGATACTACTTACTCCTTTGAGAGCGTTTATGGCTACACAGATGTTAATGAGGATTATGGTGCAACCAAAGAAATTAAGCAAACCCTCTGGGATAGCGGTGGTGTAAATACCTTAGACTTTTCAAACCTGACTCCTGATAAATACTACTTTGATATGAATCAGGGGGGTATTATAACCACCCAAAAGGCTTACAATAGTATCTCTTATAAAGCTAGGACCGATGACAGCGGAACAGAATACTTTACGTCTAAATTTGGGACTGCGATCGCATTCGATACAGTTATTCACAATCTGATCAACTCCAGCAGTGACGATTACATCATTGCCAATAGTGCGGCCAATATCTTTAGCGGTTATGAATTTGGAATTTCCACAGGTGATGATATTATTGAAGGTTGGAACTATCTAGATACTTTAGATCTTTCCAATTATGCTTTCGATAGTGTGATCCAAACCCAAAGCGGTGATGACCTGATTCTTGGTCTAGGCTGGGATAGTTCGATTACCGTCAAAGACTACTATGCAGTCTCTCAAAGCGATCGCCTTAACATTACCTTCGAGCAGGAGAGTCCACCACCTGTATGGGAAAAGATTATTGTTCGGGACACAATAAATATTAGCAAGGTTCAGGATATTCAAAAGGAGCCTAAACCTACCAACACTGCTCCGACGGATATCAGCCTTTCTAGCAACAGTGTCAAAGAATTCAGTAACAATGGTACCACTATTGCTACCCTGAATACTAATGATGTTGATGCCGGAGATAGCCATACTTATAAATTATTACATGATGCTAAAGGTCGCTTTAAAATTGATGGCAATCAACTAAAAGTCAAGAATGGCAACCTCTTAGACTTTGATGACAACTCTAGTCATGATCTCAAAATCCGCACCACCGACTCCGGGGGTGAAAGCTACGATAAAACGTTCACCATTGACGTCCTTAACCAGAATATTGCTCCGACGGATATTACCCTTGATCGGAACAGTGTCAAGGAATTCAGTAACAATGGCACTACCATTGCTAGGCTGAGTACTAATGATGTTGATGCCGGAGATACCCATACCTATAAGTTATTAGATGATGCTCAAGGTCGCTTTAAAATTGATGGCAATCAACTAAAAGTCAAGAATGGCAACCTCTTAGACTTTGATGTCAACAATACTCATCAGATCAAAATCCGCACCACCGACTCCGGGGGTGAAAGCTACGATAAAACGTTCACCATTGACGTCCTTAACCAGAATATTGCTCCGACGGATATTACCATTTCTGGCAACAGTGTCAAGGAATTCAGTAACAATGGCACTACCATTGCTAAGCTGAGTACTAAGGATGTTGATGCCGGAGATACCCATACCTATAAGTTATTAGATGATGCTAAAGGTCGCTTTAAAATTGATGGCAATCAACTAAAGGTCAAAAATGGCCACCTCTTAGACTTTGATGACAACTCTAGTCATCAAATCAAAATCCGCACTACCGACTCCGGGGGTGAAAGCTATGATAAAACGTTCACCATTGACGTCCTTAACCAGAATCTTGCTCCGACGGATATCAGCCTTGATCGGAACAGTGTCAAGGAATTCAGTAACAATGGCACTACCATTGCTAGGCTGAGTACTAAGGATGTTGATCCCGGAGATACCCATACCTATGAGTTATTAGATGATGCTCAAGGTCGCTTTAAAATTGATGGCAATCAACTAAAAGTCAAAGATGGCAGCCTTATAGACTTTGATAACAACTCTAGTCATAATATCAAAATCCGCACTACCGACTCCGGGGGTGAAAGCTATGATAAAACTTTCAGTATTCAAGTCCAAAACCAGAATAATGCTCCCACGGATATCAGCCTTGATCGGAACAGTGTCAATGAATTAAGTGAAAAGGGTACCACTATTGGTACCCTCAGTACTAATGATGTGGATCGGGAAGATAACCATACTTATGAGTTATTAGATGATGCTAAAGGTCGCTTTGACATTGTTGGCAATCAACTCCAGGTCAAAGATGGTAGTCTTTTAGACTTTGATAACAACTCTAGTCATGATATCAAAATCCGCACCACGGATTCCGGGGGTAAAAGCTACGATAAAACTTTCAGTATTCAAGTCCAAAACCAGAATATTGCTCCCACGGATATCAGCCTTGATCGGAACAGTGTCAATGAATTAAGTGAAAAGGGTACCACTATTGGTACCCTCAGTACTAATGATGTGGATCGGGAAGATAACCATACTTATGAGTTATTAGATGATGCTAAAGGTCGCTTTGAAATTGTTGGCAATAAACTCCAGGTCAAAAATGGTAGTCTTTTAGACTTTGATAACAACTCTAGTCATGATATCAAAATCCGCACCACGGATTCCGGGGGTAAAAGCTACGATAAAACTTTCAGTATTCAAGTCCAAAACCAGAATAATGCTCCGACTGATATTAACCTCTCTAGCAACAGTGTCAAGGAATTCAGTAATAATGGCACTACCATTGCTACCCTAACTACTAAGGATGTTGATTCGGGAGATAACCATAAATATAAGTTATTACATGATGCTAAAGGTCGCTTTAAAATTGATGGCAATCAACTAAAGGTCAAAAATGGCCACCTCTTAGACTTTGATGAAAACTCTAGTCATGATATCAAAATCCGCACCACGGATTCCGGGGGTAAAAGCTACGATAAAACGTTCACCATTGACGTCCTTAATCAGAATAATGCTCCAACGGATATTACCATTTCTGGCAACAGTGTCAAGGAATTCAGTAACAATGGCACTACCATTGCTACCCTGAGTACTAAGGATGTTGATGCCGGAGATAGCCATACCTATAAGTTATTAGATGATGCTAAAGGTCGCTTTAAAATTGATGGCAATCAACTAAAAGTCAAAAATGGTAGTCTTTTAGACTTTGATGTCAACAATACTCATCAAATCAAAATCCGCACCACCGACTCCGGGGGTGAAAGCTACGATAAAACGTTCAGTATCGAAGTCGAAAACCAAAATAATGCTCCGACTGATATTAACCTCTCTAGCAAAAGTGTCAAGGAATTCAGTAAAAATGGCACCACTATTGCTACCCTAACTACTCAGGATGTTGATTGGGGAGATAGCCATAGCTATCAGTTATTAAATGATGCTCAAGGTCGCTTTAAAATTGATGGCAATCAACTCCAGGTCAAAAATGGTAGTCTTTTAGACTTTGATGTCAACAATACTCATCAAATCAAAATCCGCACCACCGACTCCGGGGGTGAAAGCTACGATAAAACGTTCAGTATTAACGTTCAAAACCAGAATATTGCTCCGACAGATATCAGCATCACCGAGCAGGGCGGTGAAAGCAATGACACACTAATTGGTGGCTCGGGTGATGACACTCTTTCAGGAGGTTATGGGGATGACAGTGTTGTTGGAGGTTTCGGTAATGATAAGATTTGGGGTAATCGCGAGAATGACACACTAATTGGTGGCTCGGGTGATGACACTCTTTCAGGAGGTTCTGGGGATGACAGTGTTGTTGGAGGTTCCGGTAATGATAAGATTTGGGGTAATCGCGAGAATGACACACTAATTGGTGGCTCGGGTGATGATACTCTTTCAGGAGGTTCTGGGGATGACAGTGTTGTTGGAGGTGCCGGTAACGACTACGTCAGGGGAACTTGGGGCAATGACAATCTCGATGGTGGGGATCATGATGACACTCTTAAAGGTGGTCAGGGAAATGACTTCCTTGAGGGTGGTTCTGGCAATGATTCGATCATGGGAGATGTAGGTAACGATAACCTAAAAGGTAGTTCAGGTGAGGACACTCTGAGCGGAGGTTCGGGTTATGACACCATCGAAGGTGGTGATGACGATGACTACCTCAGAGGAAATGCGGGAGATGACTTCCTTAAAGGTGGCGATGGCGATGACTACCTCAGAGGAGACCAGGGAAATGACAGCCTTGAGGGTGGCGCTGGTAACGACTCTTTGATCGCAGCTTCGGGTGATGACCATCTTGATGGTGGGGATGGCAATGATACCCTAAAAGGTAGCTCTGGCAACAACTATTTGATCGGAGGTTCCGGTGATGACAGCCTTGATGGTGGGGGAGACCATGACCTGCTTGAGGGTGGCTCTGGCAAGGACACTTTGATTGGAGGTTCCGGTAATGACACCCTCAATGGAGTTGGAAATGATTCCCGAGGTAATGGTGAAATTGATGTTCTTGTTGGTGGAGGTGGATCAGATACTTTTCTCCTAGGAGATGATCATGGCGCTTTCTACCAGGGTGGGGGTGACAATGATTATGCAAAGATTGATGACTTCGATTCTCAAGACATGATTCAGCTCTATGGTGTAGCGGATCAATATGATGTGCTTGAGGCTGATAATGGCTTACCCGGTAGCACAGCTTTGTATTTTGAGGGTGATTTGATTGCAGTATTCAAAGATGCATCTGTAAGTGATGTCAGCAGTAGAATGGAATTTCTTTCCTAATCTGACCAGTTGTAAGATTGGCAAGATGACCGCAGTTAGGTAATATGGGTAAGAATCTACAGGGTGCATCTCAATGCATGCAATTAGGCAAAAATTCGCACACTTCCGACACTTCCCGCTCTCCCCACACTCTCCTTCTTTTTTACAAAAATAGCGCTACGCGCAATGGCATTGGCAAGAGGCAAGAGGCAAAAGTTGACGTGGATTAGCTTTGCAGCTTTTATAAATGTCAAACATGCTATATGAGATGCACCAAATCTACCGAGAGTTGGACTGATTTTTCTGTATGTTTTAATTTAATAGGATTGCTATACTTTTATCTGCTGGTGTTTACCAGTTCTCAATTACTAACTAACTATATTTTTCATCCATTAACAAAATATTAACAAAAACGGTATAACGCCACCCTTTAATTTATCAACTAAAGGGTGGCGTTACATTTATTGTTTATTTATTCTGTATAGTCTTCAGGTTTGAATCTTGGTATTGCCTTCGTTAAAAAGAATTATCATCGATAGAATTATCATCGATGTCGCAATCAGAGGTTTCACGAGTCCCGTGATTGACCTCATGGTTATAGTTACTATCTCTGAGCCTTGGCTGATTAACATCTGATGAGCGTTGATCAGTCTCAGGAATTTCTAGAGCTTTTCTGTGAATAGGTGCGCTTTCCGTGATGGCGTTCGCGTAGCGTGACCTACGGTCAAGGGATGGCTCGCCATCACGGGTCGCATCTGATGATGCTAGGGAATCGATTGACCTGGATTTTGGTGAGGTACCCCTCCAAGTTTTCCAGGCAGCTTTGAAACCCTTAACCACATTACGAGTATTCTCTTTGACTTTTTGGGCTTGGTTTTTAGCATTGCTAATACTGTGGTCAACCTGTTGAACCACATGACCAGCACTTTTGACTCCTTGATTAAGATCATCTGTCAAGTCGCTGATTTCCAAGCCTGTCAGCCGAATGGCTTCTAGGGTCGGTGGTAATTCCCGATTTAGGGTATCAGCTAATTTTTCCACACTACGAGCTGCCCGCGCTAACTCTTGTACAGCAGGTAATAACGTTACTAAAACAGCGGTTAAACTAACTGCTACGAGCAGAAAAGACAGCCCGAGCCAAAATAGAGGATCAATCACAAAAAATCCTAGGATGTTGGGAAGCCCCGTCTATGGGGGCTCAGGGGGTGACCACAAGGCTAAAAACTAAACAGGGTGTGGGGTGTGGGGGGTAGGGGGTGGGGAAAATAAAAGCGATGCAGTGCGGTCTTGGGGGTTTCCCCCACTCGCGCAAAGCATGGCTGACAGCGATGCAGCGCGGTCTTGGGGGTTTCCCCCATGAGCGACTGCATCAAGACAGGGAATTTGGAGTGAGTCGGTGGGATAACAATCGGTCCGAGACCTGATTTAACCGTCCCGTCGCCACTCCGCCAGCTCAAAATCTTCCCCTCCTGGGAGGGGTTAGGGGTGGGTTCCCTACACCCATCACCCCACACCCCACACCCCGTAAAGCTTTTAAGGCTGTTTGTCACCCCGTCAGCTATGGGGGAGAGGGGTGATGACCGTTGATTTATTCTACAGGTTAACCTGTGGTATGATTCAGTAACTGGGAATGGAAAATCGGAAAGACTATATTGATAATCTAGATTAATACTCTCCCTCGCCTTCAGTAATTAAGCTTAATTGACACTCCCCGCCCGCTTATGGACGGGGATTCTTGCTTCCACGGGGTGACTTGTTTAACCAGGCCGGAGCCAGGAAAAATAGAGGTCTCCTCGACCCAAGCGATTTAGTCTATGACTAGGTTTCGGTGTGCCCCACCGTACCTTTTTTTCTATAGATAGATAGACACTTTTTTTTATCTAACTTTTTCATAGACTTTTAAGTCGTTAGACCCAATTACGCAATACGTACGCTCTACATATTTTTTACGTTGTCTACTTATGGTTAGATAGTATCTTTCTACTTTTAAAGTCTATTGCTTATGGTTTTATTGTAGCACATCTAAAGCCGTCGTTCGCGTAGCGTGGCCAAAGGCCAACGAAGGACGGGGCTTTAAACCCAATTTTTTCGGTAAACTTAACAGACTAGCCAGCTTGAAGTCTTGATAAAACACCATTAAGCTCGCACAAACTTTCAGAGCTAATTTATAAAGTAAATATTAAGAGCTCAAATCCCTTGACAGATATGGATTTCAGGTAACAGGGGGCAAACTAGGCCGAATTACTGAAAGCCTTGGACCGCAATGTTTATAGCTCCGTTTACCAATTAGCTCTCACCAATTGTATGGTATCAGTTTTCGTGACATTTGACAACGTATTTGACAACGTTTAGTGATATTATTGGCTAATACTTGCAGCATAGGATAAATTTTTCCATTTCCGATCTTCCCGACTCGGCTAACCGACACAAAAGCAGGATGTTGCACTTGTAGGGGGCTAATTTATGGAGAAGGGGAAGAGGGGGAAGAAGCGGAAGAAGGGGAAGTAAGAAAAAACCCATGACATCTGGCCAATCGGCAACACCAAAACAAGAAGTAGACCTTCTTACCCCCCGTCCGGGATGCCTAAAGCTAATGTTGATTAGCGGACGAGTTGGACTCTGCGGCAACTTCCGACTCGGACTTTATTGGCTCTACGCTTTCAGCCACAGAAGCTTTTTCAGCCACAGAAGCTTCAAGTCCTGCTGCGATCGCTACCTTTAGTCGAGCTAGGGTATCATCCCAGTTACGCAGTGTGGAATCGGAAAGGCGATCTGCCTGTAGTTGCACACTGCTAGAAAGATCTTCGGCTAATTCGGGTAAGGCATCCGCCGATTTTTTCAAGAGCTTGCGTGTATCGCGACCAGTACGGGGGGCAATTAGTAACCCTACCACTGTTCCTACGGCACTACCCAATAGCATGCCACCGATAAATGCTCCAGCACTTTTTTTTGACATCTTTTGATTTGTGTTCCTCCAACAGTTTTAGATAAATGGGATGGATAAAACTTTTATACTAAATGGTTTTGGTTTATTATCCTACAAGTAGCTTAATAATTGATCAGTAGTTAGTAGGGTAGGAGTGTAGGGTTTCTCACGACAGGTACGGTGAGGGTGATCTCAGTTGCCGCCTAGGGTTGGTGACGGCTATGCTGGAAATACTACAACCCCATACTAGTCACAACCTGATACTAGTGCGATCGCTTTTGAGGGAGTAAGCTGTTCTTGCTCGTCGGTTTATTACTAAAGCGCCACCTAAATCCTCCCATTTTTTGAAGCATACCCAACAGTAGAAAAATTTGCTTGAGTGTGTGTAGCTGAACCTGTAATTGTTGATACTCCTCTCTCAAACCATGAATACCTACTTGCCCAAGAACAATTGCCTTGGGAGCACTATATAACTTTTTATAGATACGAGGTTCAACCCTTTCCAACCGATTAGCGATAGATGAAAGCCACTGTCCCAATCTCCACACTTGGCAAGCAGCGTATAGACACAACAGGGAGAGCACAATATTGATAACGATTACAACTATCATAATAAAGATGCCAGTGATACAATTGACTTTAAAATGATGATAGTATGGCTAAGGTTGGGCAACTGGGAGAGAAGTTAGTCGCTAGGTGGTTACAAAGCCAAGGCTGGGTCATCCTAAACCATAGCTGGCGCTGTCGATGGGGAGAGATTGACCTAATTGCCAAAGGAAACCCGGTGGCATTGGCTTTTGTCGAGGTTAAAACTCGCAGTCGAGGGAATTGGGATGCCGATGGTAGAAGAGCAATTACACCACAAAAGCAAGCTAAACTCAGGCTTACAGCTGAGTTATTTCTGTCAGAACATCCAGATTTAGCTAATCTACCGTGCCGATTTGATGTTGCTCTTGTCCGTTGCCAGTGCCTGAGCCAACCTTTACACTCTACAACCGCAGATCAAGAGATCGAAAGTCAGATAGTTGAACTAGCTCAACCGGTATTGGTGGCAGGATATAAGCTGATGCTACAACACTACATGCAGTCAGCTTTTGATTAGCTACTCGGCTTGGGTGTTGGGTTTGGCTGCTAGCTCATGTTTTTAATCGTCAAGATTGCCTTTTGGCTTGCTTTTGCCTGATTTTTCTGGACAACCTTCTTGGTATAGTGAGCGCCTTTTCTCTCAACAAACCTAGGCTTGAGAAGCTTCCCAGGTGGGAGTGTCAAAAACATACGATTTTATCAGGCAGACAGATTCTCCAGTATTACCTAATCTTAAAGAAGAAACAGATACCCATTGTCATAGCTTGGGATAAACTGAATCATATCCATCACTCCTCAAGAGTAGAAAAATGGAAAGCCTCACCATTGCTATTGTCGAGTGGATCATAAAACTGTTCCGCCTCTACCTGGTCGCTGGTTTGATTTTTGCGGTTCCTTTCGTCATCTTTGGGGTGCAACGGGTTGATCCCAATGTCCATGGATGGGCGATCGGCTTTCGCATTATGATCATTCCCGGTGTGACTGCCTTCTGGCCGATGTTTGCCACTCGCCTGTTGAGAGGCAAAACTCTTCCGAGTGAACGCAATGCTCACCGTATATCGGCCAAACGACTGACCTGAAAGGGAAATGCCATGATTCTCGCTCGCCGTAAAACTCACTTTTATTCCTTTGTGGTACTAGCAGTTGTCCTACCAGTGTGCTTCTTAGCAGGGATTTTACTGCGTCCTAGTTACGAACCAGTGGATGTAGCTACCAATAACTTATTTACACAGGCAGGGTTCGTGACACAAACCCAACCCCAAGCCAGAAAGGAAATTGGCTCAACTAAAGTTAAGGATGGAACATTTTGGTTTCATGTTGAAACCTTTGTCAATTACCAAGGCAAACTGGTGATGGAACTTAAGTCTCTTTCTTTGCTCCAAGTTCCTGACCCCTTGCTGTATTGGGAAGCTACTAAGGAAGCCCCCACAGAAATTAGCGATCGCTCTATACTGCTAGGCAATCTGGCAGGGTTATCTCCTAAACAATTTTTGCTTCCTGCCAGTGTGCGAGGCAAAGCGGGACATTTGCTGATATACAGCCAGGGGCAACAGAAGCTGATTGCAGCTCTACCATTGCCAGCTAAAATGACTAGAGTTTATCGTTATTAGTGCTTAGTAAATAAATGAAGGTTTACTGATAGTTACTAATTACTAATCACTAATGAGCAATAGCAATTAACCTTTAGTAAAACAATGAGTGTTGCCTATAAAGCTGTTCTGTGGAACCGCCAGAAGTTTATTTACGATGCTATCCTTCTGAGCCTAGTTGCCCTTTATATTGTACTTTTCATCAATGTTACCCAGTGGTTCGATAGCAACATTGAAATCAGGGGAGTCAGGATTCGCGCTTTTGGCTCAGCTGCTTTCATCCTGTTGCACGTCATCTTATCCATTGGTCCGCTAACTCGCCTGAGTCCAAAATTCTATCCCCTCCTCTACAATCGGCGTCATATGGGGGTTACGATGTTCTTCTTGGCTCTCCAGCACACCCGGTTTGGCCTGCAATGGTACCACGACTTCGGCAATCTCGAACCTTTGGTTAGTCTGTTTCTGAGCAATACTAACTATCTTACCTTTATTCGCTTTCCCTTCCAGGTTTTGGGATTTGTTCCCCTGGTGATCTTGTTCCTAATGGCAGCCACTAGCCACGATTTCTGGCTGGCTAACCTAACCGCTCCGGTTTGGAAAGGTTTACATATGAGCGTTTATCTTGCCTACGCACTACTGACAGGTCATGTCCTGCTCGGAGCACTGCAAACTAACACCCATCCAGTTCTGACCCTTGCTGTTGGTGTTGGACTAGTGTGGATTGTGGGAGTGCATTTGGCAGCAGGGATTCGGGAGTTCGGGCAGGATAATCAGGACCTTGTTACAGGAAACGAAGAATTTGTGGATGCGGGCAGCATCGCAGAAATCCCGGAAAAGCGAGCTAAGATAGTCACTCTCGGGGGCGAGCGGGTGGCAATTTTTAAGTATGACGGTAAGATTTCTGCTGTTTCCAACGTCTGTCAGCATCAGAATGGCCCTCTAGGGGAGGGAAAAATTGTGGATGGCTGCATCACCTGTCCATGGCACGGCTACCAGTATCTGCCAGAAAAAGGTGCTTCCCCGCCACCCTTTACGGAAAAAATCCCGACGTTTGATATTAAATTAGAGGGCGATCGCATTTTGGTGAAAACTATACCGAACCTTCCTGGTACTAGCGTTAGCCCTGCTGTAATCGCCATGGAGGAATAGACGTGAGTACCAACAGCCAAGGTCAAAACACCGATGAATTTTATATCGGTTATGGTAAGGTGCCTACCGCTATCAAACGGTTTCTGTTGATATTGATTCCCGTGCTAGCCCTGGTGATTCTGATTCTAGGGGCTGTTTTCCCTTTAATTCATGAGCAGTTTAATTCTGGAAAGGTCAATAAGGCTCAAGAGTTTGAAGGGTTGCTGTTAGGACAACCTGTTCCTCACTTGCTGGTACCCCGTCCAGGGGATACCTCCTCCCAAGCCCCCTACTCTCGCTACTTGCTCACGGGTCCGGGAAAAACCTCACCCAAGTCCAGCGTCTTGGATCAAGTGGGAAAATGGGTCAAGCTAACCGGTAGTCCAGTTTATCGCAACAACCTTACGGTGATAGCAGCTCGCTCTGCAGAGGCAATTGACCCTCCTTCGGGAGCAGTGAAACCGGATGCGGGTAAATCTCTGGGTGAGTTCTCCCTCTTAGGAGAGATTTTAGACAGTAAATGCTACCCCGGGGTGATGAAACCAGGACAAACTAAAACCCATCGCTCCTGTGCCATTCGCTGCATTAGTGGTGGCGTTCCTCCAGTGTTCTTAGTACACAATCAGCAGAGGGATAATATTTATCTGCTCCTAGTAGATCGGCAAAACCAGGCAGTTAACTCCCGGATTTTGGACAAGGTAGCTGACCCTATCCGGATCACTGGGGAAGTAGTTCAATATGGGGATATGTTTGTTCTCAAAGCTGACCCGGAAAGTTATGAGCTGGTGACTCAGTAAACCTGGGGATGATGGGCAATCGATGGGTAACGGAATTACTCACACTCCTCCGATTCCCCACGCTTGTAGAGAATTTGACAAATGATCTGATATATGTATTAACAGAAAAGGATAGATTTAGGTATTCCTATCCCCCCCTTTTAGGTGTTACCTAGTCATTGATTTACCCATTGCTCTGATTACTGGACTAATGCTTCTCTAGGAAAGGATACACCACTCTTCCTCAATAACGGAAATGATTGCCAATAGTATCAATAACCTTAATCCCAAATTGCTGCTAGTTGTCTCCCGGGCCCTGGCAGCATTGCGACCCTCGGTGATTGCTTTCCTAATTGCCAACGCTAGTATGCTCAGTGGCGGGAAGGAAACACCAATATCGTTTTGTAACGTTCTGTTTGTTGGCAATCTCTGTGCGTCTTTGGCAGTGGTGGCTTTTTTTGGAGCGATTCCTATTCTAAATGAACTCAGAAAGTTGAATGTAAAGCTGCTTCTGGGACTGTTTATTAATGGTTGTTTAGCAGCCTTACTGTCTGCACTGATTTTCCTGGGACTACAACACACTACTGTCACCAATGCGGTCTTATTGGGGCGATTTGGTCCGGTGCTCTATGCTCTGGCAGGAGCAATTTTCTTTGGCAAGCGTATTCTGAAATGGGAATGGATTGGCTTTTCTCTGATTGGCGTCGGTATTGTTGCTATTGTTTTCACAAGCAGTAATTATCAAATCAATCAGGGAGACCTTTTAATCCTGGCATCAACGTTTTTGTATGCAGTTACTTCGATTATCGGCAAGTTGACCCTTTCTAAACACAACAGTTTGTCGGTAATTGTCTTCAGCCGTAACTTTATATCAGCTGTAATATTTTTCTCGATCGCTAGTTATTTATTTGGCCCGTCTCATTTTGGAGATGTCTTTTCAGGTCAGCTTTGGATGGTGATGAGTATCTATGCGCTAATTATCATCGTGATTACCCAATTTCTCTGGTACGCTGCCCTGGAAAAGTTAGACTCGAAGACGGTAGGTAAGTGGACTGTATTATCCCCCGTATTTGGGATAGTTTATGCGCTAATTCTCAATGGAGAACGCCCTTCACTGATGCAAGTAATAGCATTTATTGTGATCATGATTGGAGTCTCGATCACTAACTTTAGTAAACAACAGCCCCAACCAACACAGGAAATTGCAGCTAGAGGAGAAAGTTCTGCATCTTCTATGTAAGTAGATAGCAGTTATCAATTCAGTGAGGTAGTTACTAGGAGTGGGTAGGGAGTAGGGAGTAGGGAGTAGGGAGTAGGGAGTAGGGAGTAGGGAGTAGGGAGTGGGACAAAAATCGGTGTACCTCATCAGTATGATAATTGCCATCAAAGGAGTAGAAAAGAGTTAGCAATCGGTATAGTTTAATCAGCTTGTAATTTAATGAAAGTAAGAAGTAATATAAGAAGTAATGTAAGATGAAATTACTTTCCATTTGCAATCCTTCTCGATACTCTAGTCCGTTACTGGACATACCCATCTTTTACCAACGGCTAGCGGTAGACGAACGATTTGAATTCTTCCACATCCCTACGGAGGGCGTCTTCAACCAAGGAGCAAATACTGAATCGATTCAAGTAGCTCCGGTGAAGGGAATACTACCTTACACTACCTTTCTCGAATTAGATTCACAAGTCCGGGATTGGCGATCGCTAGAGGAGTTTGACTTGGTATTTTGTCGCACCTTAAAGCCTTTTCCTGAAGGATATCTAGATAGACTACGATTGTGGGAGCCTTTTGTAAAATTTGTCAATAGTCCTACGGGAATTCATGAGCAAATTCAGCAAGAATTCCTCCTCAAGGTAGCGAGTAAATTTACCCCAGACATGGTAGTAACCGATAGCTGGATGGAAGCATTGACTTTTTTTGAAAAGCACCAAGTTATTGTGGCTAAGCGATATAATAGTTGTGGTGGTCGAGGAGTTTTTAAAATTTGGTATGACAAGGGTCATTTCCTAGTGGATAATCCCTTTGCAGGTACCAGGGAGTTTACTCACTTTTCTGAGGTGATGAATTATCTGAAAGGTTCCACAGGCAAACCACTACAATTTGTGCAATACTTGCAGCGAGTTGATGCGGGAGACAAGCGGATTGTTGTGGTAGATGGTGAAATTTACGGTGCCTATATCCGCCGCTCGAAAAGTGGTCATTGGGTGCATAATGTCAGCGTAGATGGAGAATGTTTTTTATCAGATATCAGCTCTGAAGAAAAAGAAGCAATTGACGCCACCTTTGAACACTATCGCTGTCGGGGTATACATACCTTGGGATATGACTTTTTGATGAATGATGAGGGTAACTGGTGCATTAGCGAAATCAATGGAGGAAATATTGGTGGCTTTGCTAGATTAGAACTGTTAACTAACCAATCGATAATGGAGCGATTGTTCACCTGGATGATTGAGTTTTCTCGAAAGCCGAGAAAAAAGCTATAGTTGTGTTTGGTTGAAGATTAGGAGTGTTTAGTTCTCTAAATTATAATTGAGAGCGAGGAAATAATTAGGGCAAAAAAAATAAGTGCAGAAAAATGTCAACTAAAAAAGAGAATTTCTGTGCAGATTTACCAGAGCCTCCCAACATTCTGGTAAGGCAATATAAAAATACTGATTTTCAAGCAATTGCATCTATTTATAACGAGTCTATCGCTGCAGGCAACAGTACGATGGATTGCCAATTTTATACCGCTGAGGACATGAAAGTACTCGCGAATAAGTTTGGCGATCGCGAAACCATACTGGTTGCAGAACGAGAAAGCTGTGTTATTGGGTGGGGTGTCATCAAGCGCTATAGCCCTCGCTTAGGCTACCGTGTTTGCTGCGAGATGTCGATTTATTTTTCTTTAGCGGAAACTGGTAAGGGTTACGGCAGTATTTTACAAACAGCATTGCTCAAGAAAGTTGAGGGGTTTTGCTATCATCATGTCGTTGCTAAAATTCTTGCCTGCAATCAAGGGAGTATTGATTTTCACAAGCGATTTGGATTTGAGGTTGTAGGTGTTCAAAAAGAAATTGGGTTTTTCAAGGGACGCTGGCACGACATGGTTATTATGCAGCTTGTTTTGTCCCATATCCTACCTTACCGTCCTGAATTATAACACTCTGTGTTTTATTTTTGAACATGGGAGGAGCTTGCAACCGATAGTTCGAGCGGATTTAACGGATGGGAAGATGGGAAGATGTGGGGAGATGGGAAGATGGGAAGGAGGTCGAAGAGGTGCAGGGATTTCTTTCTCGTTTCAATGGGGCTTGCTATAGCTTGAAGAAATCTTTGATGATATGAGGAATAATCATCATGTGTCCTAAATAAAAATAAGCTGAGATATTTCTCAATCTTTTTCAGAGGATAGTGAGGAATTTATCAGCTTTCTCTCAGCCTAGAGCTTTAAGGTTTATACAGTAAAGTCAACCAGTGAGTAATTATTAGTTAGGTAAATCTAGGCATGAGGGATTAAGTATTAGGGATTAGGCTTTGAATAGTAAACTCTAACACCATTACCCTAACACCATTTCTTCACCTAGTAATACTATCAAGTTCGGTTAATCCATTCTAGGATGGTTAATCCGATTTTGTCAATTTTCAATTTTTAAGTCTCCATTTTCATAGGAATCAAGTTTTTTCAAAAATTAGAGGATGGAAAAATGATTCAGATTATTCAGGCAAACTCGACTTCTGTATCCGACCAAAGTCTTCCCGAGAGTATCCAGCGCTTAATTAGTAATATCGAAAGTCAGTCGGTATTGGTACCGAAAATTGCTCGTCAGTGCATTTTGGATGCACGCATCTCACCGGAAGACTTGATTAGATGGGCTGACTTTGATCATCCCATCACCGAAAGCTACGGTCGAAAGCTACTGTACGAGTGCGATTCCTTTGAAATTATGGTGATGTCTTGGGCTCCAGGAGACTACAGCACGATTCATGACCACGGCGTAGCCCAATGGGGAGCAGTACAGTGCTTTGGCGAGGCGGAACACTACGTGTATACCTTAACAGATGGAGTGCTACAAACCCTGAAGCGGTTGGACTTTAGGTCAGAAGAGGTAAAAGCAGTAGCTGACGATATGATTCACCAGATGGGCAACCCCGGAGAATCCTGCTTTTTTAGCCTTCATGTATACGGGTGCGAAAACCCCAAGGGCTCGATCACTAGCAACGCACGAATCTTTGACCTGCTTGAAGGCAGCATTCAACGAACTGATGGAGGGGTGTTCTTCTGCTTGCCAGAGACACAAATTAAAGAGCGCCACTACGGCTTACAAGCAGACACTGAGACTACCCTAAGACACCACGAAAAAATGCGCGATCGCATTTGTCGAATCCTTGCAGTACAGGACAATCCTCTACTGCGCTCAAAATTAGCTGTGTTAGACGAGCAAATGTCACAGCTCAAGTAAGCTAAAGATAATTGGTAATTGCTAATTGATAATTGCTAATTATTAATTGCTAATTATTACTTTTCAATTTTCAGTTTTCAATTTTAAAATGACCAATGAATAAATCAATCCAAACTAATTTGAGAACCCCATAGGTCTTGAGGTAGAAATGAGCGGTCCATTGGAATTGGTGCTACTGGTTCAGTTAGGGTAAATTTGCCACTCTCAATCCATTGCTTTAATTCCATAGCAACTTGCCGGGAGAGGAAAATACTCGCAAGAGGAGCTACACGGACTAATTTACCATCAATAGTAATCCGACCAGACTTCAGCTGAGCGTAGCTGACTAACCCAAAGGTTGGACGCACCCGTCTAGGAATGGCAAAATCTACCACTGGTGCAACAATGTCTTGATCTTGTACAGCACAACGTTGCACTACTTCTTCATTCAGTACTGGCATTGGTACGCCCACACCCAGCATCAGAGAGGGGCCATAATTTTTAAAGTAACAACCCCGTACCCATTTGGGATTCATTTGCTTGGCATCTCCAATTAAAGCTAGAGTTGCTGCTGGTCCTATAGGTGTCTGATTGGGAAGGCGTTTTTGCAGTGGGAAGTGTTGGGTCCCTTCCCAAGCAATATAGCCAATACCTCCACCCATAAAAATCCGCGTGCCAATACCTACTAGCTTAAGTTCCGGGTCATTGATTAGGGGTGAGATTGCTCCTGGGTTAGAGTAAACTGCATTGGAGAGTTTGGGCTGCAGCAAACCCAGATAAGTATACAAGGGGCGATCGCCTCCATTCACCCCTACTATGAAGTTTTGATACAGATTGCGGGGATTGAATAAGTAAAACTGATTAATCCTATCCTTAGTGATCGTGGTCTCAAAGGAGCCTCTGGGATAACAATCTGTCACCTGTCCGAGGGCTTGCAGGTGGACGGGTTTCCCAGCAATCAGGTCTTCAATGACATGACCACCACCCCTTTGCCTATGTTCGTCCATATCTGGAATCTCACGGTTATCTGGGTAGTCAACAACTTGGGTTGCTCCCAAAAACAAATCCACTGCTCCGAAGCCAGTGTAAGCTGGAACTCCATCTAACCAACATTTCCGTATTTTCACGGGTGGGTCAGTATGTCCCAAATTCATGATTGCTCCGGAAGACTCCATCTGCTCAAAGGTACCGGTAGTAATGATGTCTACTTCTTTCGCCGCCTGAGTCACACCGATTTCTGCCACCCGTGCTTTTAATTCTTCGACTGTCCACACTACGGCACAGTTACCCTCGATTTTGTCATTAATTTGAGCAATGGTTCGCATAGGGATTGGGAATGGGGAGAAAGGTTTTCCAAAATATCACTTGCCAGTGGTATCCTAGCTCACCTCCGTCAGGGGAGCGTGATCATAGGCAGTTGTGAAAATCCATAGCTTGGATTGTAACGGCTCAAGGCTTATGAAGGCTTACTCTTCCTCCTTCTCGATTTGATATGATTTGTCGGATTTGGGGTGATTGTCCGATTCAGTGCTATCCTGGGAATCCTTTGATGTAGTTGGGCTGGCTAAATCAGGATTTGGTGATGCGATCGCAACGGTTTCTGTAGAGGTCTGGGTATCTCTGATTGATATCGGACTAGTTTTCCATTGATCGAGGATATCTTTAATTAAAACTTCTTTTAGCCAAACCTGAGCAACTACGGTTAATGGTAAAGCTAACAGTAAACCTAAAAAACCAAAGAATGTCGCGAAAAATACCTGAGCCAAAAGGGTTACTGCTGGTAGCAGGGATACCTGTTGCTTCATGACCAGGGGAGTTAGCAAATTACTTTCCACCTGCTGAATAATGATGTAGAGAATTAAAACAGCGATCGCTTTCCAGGGTGCATCTAGTAGAGCGATCGCAATTGGTGGGACTACACTCAATCCAGGGCCAATATTGGGGATAAATGTCAAGATACCTGCCAAAGCCGCCTGTGCCAGTGCCAGTTCCACTTGTAGGATGACCAAACCCACAAAACTTAAGCCAGAAATGGCAGCAATGTTAACGAGAATGCCTACTAACCACCCCCGTAAAGAGTGATCACATAGAGTCAAAATTTGATCAACTCGACGGCGATAGAAAGACGGGAAAAGTCGTATAAAGCTTTGACGATAAGCCTTGGGGTCAGCCAGTAGCATTATAGTCAAAACTAATACCAGCAAAACTTGGGCTACGACAGCCAAAGAGTTAAAGGCAATGGAGAATCCACCACCCAATAACTGATTAAGTAACGGTTGTAGCTGTTGAATTAGCTGATCTAAATCTAATTGGATCTCGGGGAAAGTAATCAGATCTGGGGGAAGACGCGCTGACAACACATCCAACCACTGACCTAATTTTTCTATACCCCTAGGAACCTGATCAATCAGCTCTAGCACTTGGTCGGCAAACGGTGGAACAATTAGCCAGTAAAACCCTACCGTTAGAGCAACCATCAGAAGAATTGACAGCAGCACAGCAAAAAGCCGTTTGATGCCAACCCGGCGGAATTTTTCCACCAAGATATTTAAGGCATTGGCAAGTACCACAGCAGTAAATATCAGCAGCAGTACTTTACGGATTTGCCACAGGATGTATAACGAAAGGATAAAGGCAAGTAGACCAATCCATGTGCCTAGACTCATGGTGAAACCTCGCAGTAGCTATAGCGGTGCCACAGGTAATTCTAGTTCTTTGACACTCCCACCGCGCTCATCCTGCGATTATAGCGGGGGATTCTTAAGAGCATGAAACTCTTAACGGCTGAGCCAAACAGCCTCTAAACCCTCCGATAAAATCATTAGGCTTACTTGTGTGTTTGCGGATTATATTCAGTGCTCCGTTGCAATCAGCGTTTATCAACCAACCTTTACTGGTTTGATATAATCCACGCTTTACTCTTTTTCCGCTGAAGGTGTACTTTTTTGGGTTATCAGCATTCCAGACGGGTAATTCATCTTTATCCAGACTAGACGCTTTACTAGTGTAGGATTCTTCTTGTTCAGCTAGTTCAATCCCATACCGTTGACAGAGGCTTTCCAGCTTGTCCTTAAACGTATAAATCGGAATCTGGGTGAATTTTTGATTGTTTCGCTTGCCCATATTGACCCTTTGTTTTAGGTCAGGGTTGTATCCGATAACAATCTTACTGATCTTGTTTTCCCTACACCAATTTACAACATACCTGGCTGCTTTGTTAGTGAAATCTCTGATTTTGTGATTTCGCTTCCTTAACAATCTGGCTTGTCGATTGGTCAAAGTTTTGATGCCTTGTAAGTCTTTAATAGATTGAAGTTTGGCATTGCGTTTATTGTAAAATTGATTGTCAGACTTAATCTTTTTTCCGTTAACAATAAATGACTTTTGAGTGGTACTAACACATGTAGCAAAATTATCAAGACCTAAGTCAATGCCCAAGATTTCACTGTTTTTTTCTATTTTTGTCTCAGGTTCATCCTCATAGCAATAACAAACGTCAAAATATTTGGCTTTATACTTAGGCAGTATGCGTATCTCTTTGACAGTTTTAGATCTTAGTCTCTCTGGTACAGTAAACTGAACTGCTCCGTACTCCTTTTTAAATTTACGAGACATAGGAACAGTAAACAACCAGTTTTTTCCGGGGAGCTTACCCCAGTCACGTTTTCTCACTGGGATAACCAGAAGAAAATGTCCATCCTTTGGTAAGTAATTCGGAAGTCTTACTTTTTCTTGGTAACCGACCTTGGCTTTTAGCTTCAGTAAACCAAAGAAAGATTTAAAGGATCTATCGACAATTTTTAGGGTTTGTTGAGCAATATCCGTTGGCAGTAATTTGTAGTTCTCATTATCTTTAGAGTGGTAATAATTACTTTCATACCGCAGATGTTTGCGTTCCTGAAAGAAATACTGACGGACATTGTATAAACCTACGTTGAACATGTTCTTGCTCAAATGACACATTTGTCTGAGAGCTAAGATCTGTTTTTTGTCTAAACGAAGGTTATTAACTTGAGTTAGCATCGACCTTTCCGCTATATTCATAGATATTCTAGCGAAAATATGTAGGATGCGCAACAAACTCGGTCTCCAATTCCCCAGAGACGAAACCTTAGACAGTTGAGCGATAGGCGCGACAGTCTGTGAGTTATAAGTTTAAGTTATATGAAATAAAGCTCAACTGTCTTACGGTAACTATCGCCAAAGGCGACCCTTGGCCGTAGGCCACGCCAAAGGCGAACGCGAACAAATCCCGCTAACCCTTTGGGTATAATCGGAGTCCCCTTGGAGTTGAAGGATGGGGCTCAAAAAGCTTATATTACCTCAATCCTACAGATTTTAGGTTTTAAATTAGGTTTTAAAACAGACATGATGCGATTAGCCCGAAGGGCTACGCTACGCGAACGCTCCGGGAGCAGAAGATGGGGGTGATGGGGTGATGGGGTGACAAGCAGCTTTCCAGGTCGGGTGGGTGTAGGTGGGCTATGCTGCCGGTGAATTTTGATGAATTAGCGTACGGTTGCTTTCATGCTCCCATAGTTCATGCTCACCTTGGGAAACATAACTATGCTCTTTTTAGTCTAATTAATCGCTTGTACTCATCCTCAAGGAACATATATTTAATGTTTATTTCCCATCGTTGGCAGTGCAGAATCGCTCTACTCACAGCATTGGGGATCACTTCAACTGTGGCGTTACCAATGTTGATAGCGACTCAAGCTAATGCCCAGTCTAGATTCTACATCGAGCCACAGTTGGCTCAATTTACCCAAGTCATCATTCCTGCTGGGACTTTAATACCAGTTGAATCCGACGACGCCAAGAGAGTTATTGTCACTCGTAATGAAACTCTACCGATAACGGTGATCGTAGCTAGAGATGTAGTCTCCTTTTCAGGAACCCTCCTAATTCCAGCAGGTAGTGAGATTGAAGGGGAAGTGCGTCCAGTTCAAGGAGGTTCTCAGTTTGTCGCCGAAGAGTTGATTCTCAGGGATAGTGATCAATCCTTGTCCCTTGATGCCACCTCCGAGGTTGTCACCAAAACTGAAACTATTACCAAAAACACTGATCCCGATTTGCTCAAAGGTGCTGCTATTGGTGCAGCTGCTGGGGCTGTACTCTCTGAAATCTTTGGTAAGCTTGAGTTTTGGGAAGTTTTAGCTGGTGCTGGACTCGGTTTGGTTACAGAACTTCTTCTTGCAGGAGGTCAGGAAGACGTAGAAGTAGTTGTCATCGACCCTGACACAGATTTAGATGTAACCTTGAAGTCTGATTTAGTCCTTAACCTTGACAATCGCTAATTTGAAGGATGAAGGATGAACCCTTCACCCTTCATCCTTGATAATTAATAATTCATCCTACCCGACGGTAAAGCTATTAGGCGAACATCATTCATCGTATCCTACACCCAATGCCAAGGGCGAACATCCTTGATAATTTATTTTTAACCAAAACTTACTGTTACCTTAATTTTTAGCTATTAACATTATAGATTTAGTAACCAGGTCGTCAGGATAGCCAAGTTAATGGATCTTTATCGCCGCCTTATCTGGAGTACTATCTTGGTATTCAGTAGTTTAGTCACACAGATTCCAACGGCCTCAGCTGAAATTAAGGAATACCACTTCATCCTTAACTCTGATATCAGTCAATCATTTGAACGCCTAATTCAGCAGACAGAAAATTTGGCTCAAAATCAAATAAATCAGGAATTTACCGAAAATCCTGATATTACCAGCATTTCTATGATGATTTTAGGGGAACGCAATGGTCAAGTAGTCCCCTTGATGATGACAAAAGTTTCTCGCTCTCAGTGGAAACAATTCCCCATAATCCAGCGATGGGCGAGTTATTTTATCAATTCTGAAATGCTATTGGGCTTCAGAGGCTCTGATTCATCTCTAGCTCCTTCAAATCCACCTAAATCTTCAGTATCACTTGACGCTTCATTAGAGGATGACCCAGGCTTTCGAGATGATTAACTAGATTAATTAAAGACTTTAATGAACTAGATTAATTAACTAGTTAAACTAAAAGACAAACAACAGTTAACCTTAGCTGTATCAGTGTTCATCGTTCATTTTTAGTTAATTAATTTCACAATTGAATTTGACAGGTTAAGAATTAACCAACAAATAGTTAAGGTATGGTAAATCTTAATCTCAAGTCAAAAAAAGTGTAAAGTTAAGACATGTTTAACCATCCAGTTAACCGCTCTTAACCTTAAAAAGATATATCTAATCAGTAGCTAAAAACTAGTACAAGCGTTTACAAACGCAATTATTTTTTAGTAATCAATTCGAGCCATATGAGGGACACCCGGGTATCAAAAAGTAGACAAATATCAGGGTTTAATAACCTTGGATCACTACTCATGCTTTCAAACAGAGGTGTTCTCACGCTTGGGCTGGTTTTCTACTCCAGCATAGCTAGAAAATTATTAGCATCATGGCTGAATTTGTTATAGCCTTTTGAAGATTATTTTTAGCTAGCTCTGGTAGTAATGGTGCTCAAACTTTGTGATTCCGCTGATTCTTGTAGAGAGATAAAGAGATACTAGAATGTCTAAGCTAACTCGCAGAAAACTGTTAGTTTTCTTTGGGGCGAGTACTGCAGCTACTGTGTTGGCTCCTCAGATAGGCCAAAAACTGTTGGGTGGTGACTATAGTGTTGCCAATGCAGCTACCAGTACTCTGGGTATTACCCCGGTGCGTTTACCCCATCCCTTGCCGATTTATCAAACTCAAAAAAGTGCCTTACCCACAGGCATTAACCAAAGCAAAGTTCTTGAACCAAGTTCTGAGATCAGTCTGGCTAGCTACACCGTCATTGATGATGTAGTAGTACCGCCGGAGTACGAACGGTATGTAATTGTCAAATGGGGCGATCGCGTTTTCCCTAATCCAGACGATTATTTCGGCTATAACAACGACTACACTGGCTTTGTTCCCGTAGGTAGAAGCTCTAACGATGGCTATCTTTGGGTCAATCACGAATACGTTTCTTTTCCATTTTCTGACCTAGCTCCTGGTACTTCCAGCAGCTTAGCTGGATTACCCACTAGCTTTGAGACGGTGATTGGCTATCCTCTACCGTCTAATGTGAATGATATAGAACTGCTAGGAGAGTTTTTCTACAACCAAGGAGGTTCTATTGTTCGCATCCGTCGCAATGGTTCCGGTGAACGTTTCCTAGTTGTTAAGAGTGACTCCAAGAACCGTCGCATTCACGGTCTTTCTGGTTTAGGAATCAATGCTCAGCGGAGTGATGAGTTCAAGACTGTTACCTCTTGGGGTTCTAGAAGCCATCAGCAAGGGGATCAAAACTACCTGGTTGGAACAGGACCAGCAGCAACTGAGGTGTTCTCTCTCAGTTCAGATGGCTTAGGGAACAAGATTATCGGTACTGCTTACAACTGTTCCGGTGGCACTACCCCTTGGGGTACCATTTTGACTGCTGAAGAAAATTTCCAGGCTAGTGCCACCTTCTTCAATGGTGTTACTGAAGGAGTGCTAGCTAATGGCACACAGACTGGCTACACCGAAGGTACCACTGGCTCTTTATTCGGTCTGGTCGGTGAAAAGTACGGCTGGATGGTAGAGATTGATCCAGTTAACCCTGGTGTTCGTGTCAAGAAGCACACTGCTTTGGGACGCTTCCGTCACGAAAATATTACTTTCCGCACTGAGGCTGGTAAGAAGTTAGTTGCTTACATGGGAGATGACCGCCGGGGTGGTCACACCTGGAAGTATGTGAGTAAGCGCAAACTGCGGGGCCTCAGTGATAAAGATAACAGTAAGTTATTTGAAGAAGGTACTCTCTACGTTGCTAAATTCAATTCCAATGGCACAGGTGAGTGGATACCATTGGAATTGAGTACTCCTACCAATCCCAATGCTCCCTCTGAACTGGCTTCTGTTGAACTAGCTGCTTTAGGTGAGGCACAACGAGATGGTCGCGTGCGTTTACCACAGCGTGCTGGTATTGCTGGTGCTACCGAGGATGGTGGCTCGTTGGTGGTAGACCTCACTAATGAAGCAACTGCCCTGGCTGGTTATAAAAAGAAAACCCTGGCAGATTTCTACACTAGCCAAGGTGCTGTTTTAGCTGATTCTTTCCTGGCAGCTAATCTAGTTGGTGGTACTCCCTCATCCCGCCCTGAGGATCTAGAAGTCCATCCCCGGACTAAAGCGGTATTCATTGCCTATACCGACCATATTGCTGGTGGAGATGGCTATCCCGATTCCCGGATCTTCCAAACTGCTAAACTCAACGCTGATGTTGATGCTAAGCAGCCTTCTGGTGGGATTTACAAGATTATTGAAAACAGCGCTGATGGTGCTGGTACTAGCTTCCGCTGGACTCGATTCGTGGAATCTGGAGAAGCTGGAGCAGACGATGGCGCTGGTTTTGCTAATGTAGATAACTTAGCCTTCGATACCAAAGCTAATGTCTGGGGTGTCACGGATATGTCTACTAGCCAGCACAACGGTTTCAAAACTGGTGCTGAGCCAGGAGAACGCACCATCGACCACACCGACACTGGTGCTACTAGTTCTTTGGTTGGGGTCTATGGTAACAACTGGGTGTTCTATATTCCCACTAGTGGGCCTAATGCTGGGGAAGTCATTCCCTTTGCGTATGGTCCAGTGCGTTGCGAAATAACTGGTCCAACCTTTATTGGTGATACTCTAATTGTTGCAGTACAGCATCCTGGAGAAAGTGTACCCATTGGTGCAGGTCAGGCACCTCTGCAACGAGACATTGAAATCCTGAACTTGGATGGAACTCTGTTTACTCAGAGCCGGACTGTACCTCTTGGCAGTAACTGGCCTAGTAGCTTACCTAAGGCTGATGGTGGTGATGGAAATCCCTCTGGACCACCCCGTCCTTCTGTAATTGGTATTCGTCGCAAGTCCGGTGAAAGCCTTGTTTAGATTAATGTTTGTTTAGGCAAGACAGCAAGATGAGATAAGATATTTTATCTTTGCGATTCTATCGCTTATTTTCACACCTTTACAATTTAGAGACTGGCGTTCGTGTAGCGTGGATCAAAGGCCATCGCTTTATAGATTCGTCAGCTTTCTCTTTTTGTTGTTATGGCTCTTCCGTACCTGTTATTATCAACTATTAATGTGAATCGGCTGAAACGACTACCCTATATAGCAATTATCTCTCCCATGAGGTGCAAAGCGATCCCCCTAAATCCCCCTTATCAAGGGGGACTTTGAAGTTTATAAGCGTACCTAATAAATGCAATAAACCCTATAATAAACTATCACCAATTTTGATAAAGTTAGCAAAAAAGCTATCTAGATATGCTTCGTTAATGTCTGGGTTGGTGAGAATGAAGCGAATTACAATTTGTTCTTGATACTGAGAGTAATTGACTAATGCTTGACCAGAGCGCATTAATTGCTCACGTATCTCCAGATTCAGCCGATCTAAACCATGATTAGACAGACTGTTATTCCTGGGATTATAGCGAAAACAGATATTCAAAAATGTTGGTTGAACTATCAATTCTAAATTATCACAATTGCGAATATAGTCCGCCGCGTAGCTAGCGAGTTCAAATAAGCGGTCAACCCTTGCTTCATAACCGTTTTTGCCGTAGTATTTCCAGGCTAGCCACAGCTTAAGGGCATCTACTTTCCGCCCACACTGCAAGGACATAGTTCCGAGATTATAGGCACTATCTTCATCATCGTGGAAGATATAGTGAGTACCTTGACTAGAACAAGCCTCCAATAAAGTCCCTGGTTGTTTGACTAGAATAGCTGAACAAATCAAGGGCACGCCCATGAGTTTGTGAGCATCCCAAGTAAAAGAATCTGCTAAGGAGCTACCTTGCAACAGGTGCTTGTGCTGGTTGCTGAACAAAACCGGAGCACCCCAAGACCCATCCACATGTAGCCAGAGTCCATATTTGCTGGTAATTTCTGCAATTGAGGGCAACGGATCGAATGCACCGGCAACGGTAGTGCCCGCAGTAGCTGTAACAAAAAAAGGTGTTTTTCCTTCCCTTAGGCTTTGTTGAATAGCAGCGTCTAATTGTTGCGGGCACATGCGCTGATCGTGATCGGATTTGACTTTGACTACATTGTCTATGCCCATGCCCAACAAATTTGCGGCTTTGAAAAAGGAATAGTGAGCCTGATCGGAGATGAATGCTACTAGCTGGTGATTTCCCAATCCCTTGTTTTTGGCTTCGGGTAGAAGTTTGTGTCGCGCACAAAGCATGGCGATCAGATTAGCATTACTGCCTCCTGTCACCATCAACCCCTCACCTTGAGGAAAACCGATCAAGTCGTTGAGAGCCTCAATCAATTTAATCTCGATCAGCGTGGCTACTGGAGCAACTTCATAGGTATACATAGAAGTATTAGCAGTACTAGTTACCATTTCTGCTAATAATCCAGTTATCTCAAATCCACCCCAAAGCTGGTTGAAAAATTTGTGGCTACTAGTCCGCACGCTGTGGTCGAGGTACGATTCAATAATCGGAATTAAATCCGCTAAGGGAACTCCGTTTTCCGGTAAGCTTAAATCGAGTTTTTCCTTAAGGGTTTGAGGGCTTTTGTAATCTATTACCTTGGTGTCAGTATTTTGATTTTCCTGCAAATAGTTAAGGAGTTTATCAACAGTTAAGTTGATTATTTTTTCCAACTCGATCATAATTTATTATTTGGTATAATTATTTTGTGGAATTTATAGCGTTTATCGCAGTTATGAGGTACAGTATTCTTGGACGTTGATTCCCTGTCTTGATGCAGGGCATCGCTATTCCCTATTCCCTCTTCCCTATTCCCTCTTTCCTCTTCCCTATTCCCTCTTCCCTCTTCTGATTTCCCTGTTCCCTGTTCCCTGTTCCCTGTTCCCTAAAATCCATAAATTGTATACCTCATAACTATGAGAATTGCTATATAACTGCTATATCAACTATCAAAGTGCTACTAAAACCTCGGCAAGTTTCCTCTTCGTGCTAGCGAATACTTCATGTTGTTGATTGTCCCAAATGCTAACACGAGAATTAAGCTCGATGATTTTCGGTTGACCGTTAACTAGGGCAAGATCAATGCCATAAAACCGGTTACCGTACTGTACCATATGTTTTTCAATTTGTTCGACTAGATCTAATACACTGCTAGGGATGAGTTCTATTTCTACAACACGCATCTCGCCTCCTTCAGTCACGGATGCTACTAATTTTCCTGAAGCTGGAGTACGTACTATAGAGTGAATAATTTCCCCGTTGAGGAGTGCTACACGAAAGTCATGAACACCATTGACAATACCGGGTATACCTGAGCGTGAATCGAGAAACTCTTGCACTAAGAAGGGATAGGGGCAATCCTGCTTCTTTAAGAACTCATCGTCTCCAATGTGGACATTTCTAGCTTCAAGACCATCTACTGGCTTGACAACTTTATATTGCCCTGGTATACTACTTAGTGCATCAAAAAACTCATCTTGGCTGTTAACAAGATAGGTTTGGGGAGAATAGTCACTGAACAGCTGAAAGGTTTTATATTTGTTGGTGCAAATTTCGTTAATTTCCTGACAGTTAAGAACTGGGATAGTTCCATCAGAGATAAACAATCCTTTATCGAAAATGACATCAGCTTTGACAGGACCGGTTTCAATCACTTGTCCATCTCGTAATTCCCAACTCTGGGAAAATTGTCCTGACCCTAGATAGGAAGATTGGTGACGAACAACACGAAAATTGGCACCACAGGCTTCTATTGCTTCACCAAGTTGGGCAATGTGTCGTATGTACTTTTTTTTAGTAAATGGGTAGGCAAAGGTGCCTGCTTCCTCAAAAAAGACAGCAACAGTTTTCAAGGTTTACCTCAAACTGGGCATCAAATAAAAATTATGGCTTTGCTGATTATGGGTATGGTTTTGCCCCCCTAGCCCCCCAATTTTGGGGGGAACAAGACTTTCAAAGTCCCCCAAAATTGGGGGATTTAGGGGGCTTGATCAAAACCAGATGATTGCGCATTCATTCCTTGATTCAGCAACGCCAAAATTATAGCAATTTTTATTTGATGAAAGCAGTATGTTTGGCAAGGGTTTAGGATATGCGATCGCATAAGCGCGGAAGCTGAGGCCTTTGGCCACGCTTTGCGTTCGCGTAGCGTCGGCTTTGCCGAAACGCTTCATCGCGTAGCGTAGCCCTTCGGGCTAATCGCATATCCCCTTACCAGCTTCTGCTGAGGTTCTAGCCAATGCGTCCACTAATATAAGCTTCTGTCTGTGAGTTCGCGGGTCGTTCAAAGATTTGCCTAGTCTCCCCAAACTCCATCATTGCCCCCAAGTACATAAACGCGGTATAGTCTGATATTCTTGCTGCCTGTTGCATACTGTGAGTCACAATCAAAATTGTGACCTGTTTCTTCAGCTCAGTGATTAATTCTTCAATGCTGGAAGTAGCAATGGGGTCAAGGGCAGAGGTTGGTTCATCGAATAAAATAATCTCTGGGTCAGCCACTAAAGCCCGGGCAATACAAAGACGTTGCTGTTGACCTCCAGATAGGTTATAGGCTGAGTCATAGAGCCGGTCTTTCACTTCATCCCACAAGGCCGCTCCCCGCAAGGCTTTCTCCATTTTGTCTTCAATCAGACGACGTCTATTTTCACCCCGCACTCGCAACCCATAGGCAACATTGTCATAAATTGATTTGGGGAAAGGATTAGGCTTTTGAAATACCATGCTAATCCGCATCCGCACTTCTATCGGGTCAATTTTCTTACCTAAAATGTTGACATCGGAGTCGAGCCAGATTGCTCCCTCGTAGCGATTACCAGGATAAAGGTCATGCATACGATTGAAGCATCGCAGTAACGTGGTTTTACCACACCCTGATGGTCCAATTAGTGCGGTTACTTGTTTTTCCGGCACCACTAAACTAATACTTTTAAGCGCCTGAAATGAACCATAGTAAAAACTGAGGTTATCCACCTCAGCTTTGGCGTTACTAATGCTTGAGTCGGATAATTTATCAGATATTTGTTCTACCATTTTAGACCTTTACGGAAGCGATAGCGTAGATAAATAGCAATACCATTCATAGCCAGAGTCATAGCAATTAACACTGTACCGGCTGCAGCTGCATTTGCCTCAAATGCCCGTTCAGGTCTAGATACCCAGGTAAACATCTGAATCGGCATAACTGTGAATTCAGACTGAAGCCATGCAAACAGCTGCTGTAAGTTTAGATAGGGAAATTCACCCTGAAAGGGAATATAGGGAAATTCGCTGTTTAATGGAGAATCTGGCAAAAAGCGAATAAATACTAGAGCACCAATGGTAACCACAGGAGCAGTTTCCCCAATTGCCCGAGATAAACCAATGATTACGCCTGTGAGAATACTACCAAAGGAATAGGGCAAAACATGATCCCAAATCATTTGCCACTTACTGGCTCCAAGGGCATAAGCAGCCTCCCGGAGATGATTAGGAATTGCCCGCAGTGCCTCTCGTGTGGTGACAATCACCACTGGCAGAATTAACAAGGCTAAGGTCAAACCTGCTGAGAGAATGCTTCGACCTAAATTCAACTCATAGACGAATAACCCCAAGGCTAATAAACCATAGACAATGGAGGGAACTCCTGCCAAATTCGTGACATTAATTTCAATGAAATCCGCTAGCAAGTTTTTTCGGGAATATTCTTCTAAATAAATTCCTGAAGCTACACCAATGGGTACCGCAGCTAAGGCAGTCACTAACATAATCAGACTAGTGCCTACCCAGGCGGACATAATCCCCGCTTTTTCTGCTCTACGACTAGGAAACGATGTAAAAAACTCTGGTGAAATCCGGGATATTCCTGAACTTACCATATGGACTATTAACGCCAGCAAGATAAATATAGCCACCAGAATAACTACCAAACCAACGATGGCAAAAATCTGATTAATAAGCTTACGGCGATTTATATCTTCTCGAATTGTAAGTAATTGTTCCTGTGACATTTATAATCTTATAGCGGTTTTAATTGGGTAAGGTACAAAGTTCTGGGTTTTAGGGAGCAGGGAGCAGGGAGCAGGGAGCAGGGAGCAGGGAGCAGGGAGCAGGGAACACCGGATCTGGTAACAGGTAAAAAATCTTGTTTACCTGATAGTTATGAAAAACGCTTGTATGAATCTGGCAAACGCCAAGTAATACTTTTAAATTAACACTTTTTAATTTTTAATTAACCAAATAATAACGACTTATTACTAATAAGTAGAATAGCATTTTTAATACTTATAAGGCACATTCAATTTTATCCCTACCCCCCTTCGGAAATTCCTACTCCCTACTCCCTACTCCCTACTCCCTAAAATAACAAAAATATGTACCTCACCCAATTGAAAACCCCTATATTAATAAATTTCTCGATAACGCTTAGCTAAGAAATGTCCAATGATGTTTAGGACTAGAGTCATTAAGACTAAGGTTAGTCCAGCCGCAAAAATGGTCTGGTATTCTAGAGTACCATGAGGCAGATCCCCAAGACTTACCTGGACGATGTAAGCAGTGATTGTAGCGGCTTGGTCCAGGGGATTCCAAGCTATTTTGGGTTGTAAGCCCGCTGCGATCGCAACAATCATCGTTTCCCCTACAGCCCTTGATGCTCCTAGGATGTAGGATGAGGCAATGCCGGAAATAGCAGCAGGAAACACAACGTTCCATGCGGTCTGTAAGCGAGTTGCTCCCATGGCATAAGACCCTTCCCGTAACTCTACCGGAACTGCTCGCATGGCATCTTCACTAATGGAACTAATAAAGGGAATAATCATCAAACCCATGACTAGACCCGCACTTAGCATATTAAAAACCGGCAATTCAGTAAAAATATTGCGCAGAAGAGGGCTAACCACCAGCAGGGCAAAATAACCATAAACCACTGTAGGAATTGCTGCTAAAAGTTCCAAACCTGGTTTTACTACTTCTCGTAATGTGGGAGGAGCAAATTCACTTAGGTAAATCGCAGCAATAGTTCCTGTGGGGATAGCAAGTAGGAGAGCAGTCGTAGCGGTTACTAGGGTTCCTGATATCAATGGCAAAATTCCGTAGTGTTTATCTAGAAACATCGGTGTCCATTTGGTATCAGTGAGAAAATCAATTAATGAGACTTCCTTGAAAAATGCCAGAGATTCCCTAAGCAGGAAAAAGATAATTGCTGCCATAGTGGCGACAGAAGACAAGGCCGCCAAAAACAATAGTATTTCAATCCCTCTTTCTCGCAAATTGCGAATTAATTTTGGTGAGAGTTGTTTGGTCTGGTTAAGTCGGATCAGTTTTTCGGTCATTAAATCGGGAATAAATAAAAGTATTGTCTCAAGGCAGCTGTCAGCTGTCAGCTATCAGCTGTCAGCTGTCAGCTATCAATTATCAGCTATCAGCTATCAGCTGTCAGCATATGCTTAGATGGGCAAATCACCAGACTTTCAATTCTGATTAATCTCGAACTATCATATTTTTATGTTTGCGCGATGCGCACGCTACGGTAACAAAGTTTATTTTAAGCTGACGGCTGACAGCTGTTCGCGTAGCGTGAGCTAAAGGCTCACGGCTGAATGCTTACCTGAGAACTTAGGACTTTTTTGAACATAAGTCAAGAGCGATTAGTGATAATTTGGCGTTGCTGATTATGGGTATGGTTTTGCCCCCCTAACCCCCCAATTTTGGGGGGAACAAAACTATCAAAGTCCCCCAAAGTTGGGGGATTTAGGGGGCTGTAATAAAACCAGATGATCGCGCATTCATTCCTTAATTCAGCAACGCCGATAATTCTACTACTAATCGCTCTTGACCACATTAAACCAAATTAAGTCCTCTAGGTTAGATCCAGTTCTAGGCTTAGTTACCGCTAGTGGCTAGAAGCTGCTGGAAGTCTGCCAGGGATTGGGCATAGTCTGCGGAGGATAGAGGAACCGACTTAACCTCGCTGACTAATCGCTCAGCATTTTGGAGGTAATAGGTCACAAAATCATTTACCTCAGTACGCTTAGCAGCTTTTTTGTTGACATAGATGAAGATTTCTCGGGATAGGGGCTTGTAACTCCCGTTCCGTACCGTTGTCAGAGAAGGGGTTACCCCATTGATAGCAACAGCCTTAAGCTTGTCTGTGTTTTCTAGGTAGTAGGAAAGACCGAAGTATGCCAGGGCTTTTGGATCCGTTGATACACCTTGAACCAAAACGTTGTCATCTTCACTAGGGGTGTAATCGGTGCGGCTAGCACCAGACTTGCCGTTAATCTTTTTAGTGAAGTAGTCAAAGGTTCCGGAGTCTGCACCAGGACCGTAGAGAACTAGGGGCAGGTCTGGCCAAGCGGAATTTACTTGACTCCATTTGGTTACAGTCCCCTCAGACTCAGGCTTCCACATTTTATTGAGTTCGTCAACTGTAATGTCTGTAACCGCAGTATTGCCTTTATTGACTACGACGGTAATGGCATCGTATGCCACTGGAATGGCCATATACTCAATGCCATTGGCAGCACAGAGTTTCTCCTCTTTCTCCTTAATTGGTCGAGAAGCGTCAGATATGTCGGTTTCTCCGATGCAGAATTTCTTAAAACCGCCACCAGTTCCAGAAATACCAACGGTTACTCGTACCTGATTTTTTTTGAGATCCTGAAACTCTTCCGCTACAGCTTCAGTAATCGGGTAAACGGTGCTAGACCCATCAATTCTGACGGTGGGTGTACCTTGAGACTTAACTGTAGGTGCCACTAACGCAACAGTTGATGCTACTAGGGCAAACAAGCCAGCTAGCTTCCAGCTATTTTTTTTCAATTTCATCGCCTTGACCACTGTAAAAAATTCCCAGCAATGTTAGGGTGTCGCAATCCACACTTGGTCAAGACTATAGAGCTATTACTAAGTAATGGTAAGTAATGGCGTAAGGTTTAGTTAAATTTAGGTTAAAGTTTGTTTAAGAAACATTCTGTGGCTTTCTTTCGTCTTATATCTATTTAGCCTTAGTCTTTATATTATCTTTCTTTTTTGGATTGTCAAGAGTAAAACGAATTTACAGAAATCAACCAAAAAGCCCACTCCTTATAGCTTATGGGCTATTTTTGGTGTCTTTGCCATTCTCCTGTGGAATTGAGCTAAAAGCCTGTATAATTAATCCCGCAGCCGGTCAGGTGCCTTACTGAGAAAGGTGCCAGATGTCCAGCTACCCTTTTGAATTAAGAATTTAGAATTAAGAATTTAGAATTAAGAATTTAGAATTAAGAATTTAGAATTCAACCTTCAACCTCCAACCTTCAACCTTCAACCTTCAACCTTAATAACCTTCAACCTTAATAACCTTCAACCTTGAATCAACCCATTAATCTATTTGAATACGAAGCCCTAGCGCCGCAGTATCTATCTCCCATGGCACTGGATTATTACGCTAGTGGTGCTTGGGATGAATTAACACTGCGAGACAATCGTGCAGCGTTTGAACAGATAAAACTCCGTCCTCGGATGTTAGTGGATGTGAGTCAACGAGATTTAAGCACACAAATCCTAGATCAGTCTCTGCCCATACCGATTCTGGTTGCTCCGATGGCATTTCAGTGTCTGGCCAATCCAGAGGGTGAATTGGCAACAGCAAGGGCTGCAGCTGAGGTAGGGGCAATCATGGTGTTGAGTACGATGTCCACCAAACCCTTAGAAGCTGTAGCGCTAGCCGGGAAACAGAGTCAACAGAAGCAGGAGGCAAGATCCCATATCCAAAATCCCTCATGGTTTCAGCTGTATGTCCACCGCGATCGCACTCTCACCCGTAGACTTGTGGAAAGGGCGGAGGCAGCTGGTTTTAGTGCCCTTTGTCTGACCGTAGATGCACCAGTGTTGGGGTGTCGGGAAAGGGATCGACGCAATCAATTTACTCTACCGGTAGGGATGGAATTGGCTAATTTAGCGACTATGACCGGTCTGGAAATTCCCAAAACCGCCGGAGAATCGGGTTTATTGAGCTATTTTGCCCAGCAAATTGATCCAACACTGACATGGCGGGATCTGGAATGGTTACAATCGATCACTACTCTACCGGTGTTAGTCAAAGGCATTTTGCGAGGAGATGATGCTCTCAAGGCATTGGACCATGGAGCAAAAGGAATCATTGTATCGAATCATGGGGGTCGGCAATTGGATAGTGCGATCGCATCCATCGATGCCTTACCCGAAGTGGTCGCAGCCGTGGGAAATCAACTACCGGTATTAATCGATGGGGGTATCCGTCGAGGTACTGATGTGCTCAAAGCCCTAGCCTTGGGTGCATCAGCGGTGTTAGTAGGTCGTCCGGTGTTATGGGGATTAGCTGTAGCAGGAGTTGCTGGAGTACGCCATGTCTTGCAATTGTTACGAGATGAATTGGATATAGCGATGGCGTTGAGTGGCTGTACTAGGGTCAAGGATATTGACCCTAGTTTGGTGAAAATTAAACATTGACTAGATTATTAATAAATTAATATTAGCTTATAATGCCGGAACACTAAGCCAAATAGCTTAGTAATATAAATGAATTGGCTGAAGTTATAGCAAGACTGCGTATGTTAATTTTCATAAAAAAGGTTATTATTTATTGGTAATACTTTGATACTATTCCCCTAAATTCCTAGCACTTATCAAGGTTAGCGTCAGGGTTAGATAAGCTTTGAGCGATTTATCAAGCAATTATTAGTCTGAAATCCGAAAAAGAAATGAGTAATAAACTAGCCACTATCACCGTTAGTATTATCTTATCTTTAACGTTTACCTCAGCCAGTTTAGCTGAAACAGTCTTGTCAGAAATTAAGCGCACTGGTGTTTTAAAAGTAGGAATTAGAGAAGATGCCGCTCCCTTTGGTTTTCTAGACGACCAAGACAAATTGCAAGGCTACTGCATGACTAAAATGTATGTTCTAGCCAACTATTTTGGTGAAGTACTCAATAGACCTGTTCGGTTAGAGCCAATTCCATCTGTTCTAGACGAAGACTCCCCTAACAATCGTTATCGGATGGTAGCCAATGGCAAGGTACATCTAGATTGTGGTCCCAATACGATCAAAACTGCTCCACCACTATCAGGAGTTACTTACTCCACTGCTTTTTATTTTTCCGGGACACATTTTCTAATCAGACCCGAAATGAAGGGTATATTCAATCCTGAAACTTCCCTAGCTGGTAAAAAAATTGGTGTCCTTCCTGGTTCAAATACACATCCCTTAATCTCCAGTACCTACCCATTAGCTGACATAGTAGACACTCGTTACAGAAGTTCTAACGGTCGAGAATTGGCTCTGAGAGATGTTGTCGAACGGGATATTGATGCTTTTGCCAGTGATGGCATGCTTTTAATGGCAGAAGCCTTAAGACAAGGGCTGACATTCCAGGATTTTACCTTAATTCCTGACCGACCGTTAAGTTGTGATTTTTACGGAATAATTTTACCGGATCAGGATATAGAATGGAAGACAATAATTGATAAATTTATTAATAACTTAAGGTGGGAGATAATTTTGGAAAAATCCTTGGGTGTTGAATCTATTTATTACCAAGGTCTACGACAAGCTGCTTATGAAAAATGTGCTAACTAAATCGCTGACTGCTGAAAGCTGACTGCTGAAAGCTGACTGCTGAAAGCTGAATAATGAATACTTACAAGCCTATTTTTGATTATTCAAATAGACGCTTAAATAGACGACTATGTTAAACCCATTATTTTGGATTAAGCGTGCTTCCCATCGTCGATGGTTTTACCTGCTGATTCTGGTAGTTGTGGGACTGGGTCTAGGGGTAGGGTTACCCAATACCTCATCAGCATTTGGCTCATGTGGGTTAGATGGTGATGCAGGAATTGAGATAATTCAGTTAATCACCATTTCTGATCAACAAGAAGTAGAGCTGGGTAAGTGTTTGAATCAACAAGAAGTTGATCAAGGGCTGGAGATTTACCGCGATCGCAAAATCACTGAATACGTCCAAGACATTGGTCAGAGATTAATCCCCTATAGCGATCGCCCCAATTTTCCCTATACCTTTCAAGTAGTCAAGGACAACACTATAAATGCCTTTGCCTTGGTGGGTGGCTTTGTTTATGTTCATACTGGCTTGCTGAAAGGGGTAGAAAATGAAGCTGAGTTAGCTGCAGTGATAGCTCACGAAATAGCTCACATTACTAGCAAACACAGCATAGAGAAACTGCGCCAGATTATCAAAGACAAGAACCTTGAGGTAAATAGTGAAGTCGAGTATGGGACAATTATAAATCTTCTTGAGGATATCGCCTTCTCTCTTCCCCGAGGAAGGCAGCAGGAATATGAAGCGGATCGCAAGGGATTAGAAATGTTGCACGGTGCTGGCTACGCTCCCTCAGGCATGACTGGATTTCTCCAAAAATTAATAACCATAGAAAAAAAATCCACCAATCAACCTGCAATGTTAAGAACCCACCCAGAAACAGTAAAACGCCTTGATACCCTAAAAGAAATAATCAACAGAAAAGGTTGGGATCCCAATGATGGTGATGGCTTAGACAGTGATGCTTACAAACAGAGAATCCAATCTCTAGCAATCGAGTAGGTGAGCTAGCTATACTGACTGACTGATGTGCTCAAAGCCCTAGCCTTGGGTGCATCAGCGGTGTTAGTAGGTCGTCCGGTGTTATGGGGATTAGCTGTAGCAGGAGTTGCGGGAGTACGCCATGTCTTGCAATTGTTACGGGATAAATTGGATATAGCGATGGCCTTGAGTGGCTGTACTAATGTCAAGGATATTGACCGTAGTTTGGTGACAATTAAAGATTGACCAGAGTAATTAACCAATAACTAGTCACCAACTAATTAATGACTAATAATACATTTGGCTTAGTAATATCAATGACTTGGCTGACATTATAGAAATAATAGGTATGCTATCTTTGATTAGAAAAATAACTATATAAATTACTATTTATTGGGAATATTTTGATACTATCTCACTAAATTACCGCCACTTATCAGGGTGATGATAAGAGTTATATAAGGTTTGATATTAATCGATTTATCTATTGGAAACTGAAATCTAGCAATTCTCTATGCCATGAGGTACAAAGGGATCCCCCTAAATCCCCCTTATCAAGGGGGACTTTGAGGTTTAAAAGCCTACCTCATAGCGAGGATAAACGCTTCTTGATGCAGTCGCTCATGGGGGAAACCACGGCAGTCGCTCATGGGGGGAACCCCCAAGACCGCGCTGCCTCCCCAAGACCGCGCTGCATCGCTATAAATCCAGAGCTATATCAATTTTTGATCAGAATAAATAGGGTGCTATTACCAAAACACTAAAATCCTCAAAATGCCGAAAAATTAATGAAACTACCGAACTTATTAAGCACCCTTGGTTTAGCATCCATTATCACCACTTTAGCCGTAGTAGATATTCCCAAACCACTGGAAACCTTTGCCTATACATCTCCTAGTCAGTCAACCAGTGAAGGGATAGGACAAAGCAATGATGTTTTGATTGCATCTGGACGTAGTGCAAACTTTGAGAATGGAATATTTTCTGTACGCCTTCCGGAAAGAGGCACTCTGGGACAAGAGCTTGATAATTTCATATCTGCTAATCCTAGTTTCAATGTTGAGTCAAAAGAGAAGTGGGTTAATAACATCAAAGTCTCTTCTCTGAGCAGAGGTTCGATTAGTAATGGAAGTGTACCAATCACTGCTAGATGGTCTGCTCGATTATGTTGGACCAATACTTTTGCCTTAAAGAAATGCGTTGGCGGCTGGATAAACAAAAGTGAGGACTTTGAAACCTCATGCTCTATCGGGGCACAACCACGCTATCTTCGTTGCAGAATGCCAGGTAAAGTTAGCGAATTGGTAAGAGAAGGTAGCATTTTAGTTAACTAAAGTGTCTATATTATCTTGATTTTACTATTTAAAAACTGAGCTGTTTGTCATCAAAGCAAATCCCAAGCTCTTTACAGCGATCGCACCTTTAGATTTAAAGCAACCTTAGCCAGCGCCATAGCGTCAGCTTGGCGTCTGGTAGTTTACAACTTTTCTAAATTCCCTGAGCTTTGTTTACTACTGACTAGCTGTAACAAATTTAATTTAACTTCTTTAACTTAGTTTTAATACGAGTGCGCACATATTTATATACTGTCGCATAGGGTATATCCATGCCACACAATCCCTTTAGCCAAAGTTGCACTTCCCCATAACTACTAAATCCTTCCGGTTGTTGTAATTGAAATCGTAATTTTTCCTCAGTCCCTGCTCCCGACTCCCGACCATTTGTTACAAAAGTTTTCAAAATATGCTATAATATAAGAATTTTTGTGCTATAGTATAAAAGTGGGCGCTGAGACGCCCAGAGTCAAGAGCTAGCCCGGAAAGAGTCCAATACCTACGGGCTAGCTCTGGCTCCCCTATAAAAGGAGATACTTTAATGATGACCTATTCTGAACGCCTTCATCCGTGGGTGGTCATTCGGCTGTTACCACAAGCGATGCAGCGCGGTCTTGGGGGTTTCCCCCATGAGCGACTGCATCAAGACATGCAGCGAGTTGTTGTTGCTCGCTTTCGCAATCGATCGGATGCAGAGGGACATTTATGGGCCCTGAAACGATTAATGCCGGATGCGGAATTTATAATTGTTTTTGATGTTGGTAATAATCGGATCGATGAGGAATCTTAGGGGGTAAATCTCATGTAGCGGTTTCGGACTTTAATCACCATTGAGTTTGATGATCGATTTGAAAATGGTCGAGCTATCAATCCTTAATCCAATTCTCAGATATCACTCACCTTGGTTTCATGTTATGCCCTCACCCTAAGGTTAGGGATTCCAGCCACAGCCCCTGATGCTGGGGTTGGGCAGAAGCCCACACTCACAAGGGTAGTAGTGCGTAGGGTGCGTTAGGGGCGGACTAATTCTGATTTTTTCTATCGTAGCCAGCCTTGGGATAGTCCGTCCCGTAACGCACCACCCACGGGCTCGCACTCATTAGGTGGGCGTTGCTGATTCTGGTATGGTTTCGCCCCCCTAACCCCCCAATTATGGGGGGAAAAAAACTATGAAAGTCCCCCAAAGTTGGGGGATTTAGGGGGCTTTAGCAAAACCGGATGATCGCGCATTCATTCCTTTATTCAGCAACGCCATTAGGTTACCAGTTTCTAGGCAGGGAAAGCACGATTATGAATAAATTACTTAAAATAGCCCTCAGCACTACTTCCTTAGTCGGGCTGTGTTTGATGGCACTAGTCGTACAAGCCGGAAGCTGGGATAATTTCAAACTCCGTTACTTCCATCTCACTGCCTATCTCCACAACCAAGACCAGGAAATCACTGACCTCCAAAAACAAAACCTTAATCCAGCCAAATTCACTCGCATTAATTTAACTGAACTCCTCAATGGTGGTCCCCCAAAAGACGGTATTCCTAGTATCGATAATCCTAAGTTTGATACCGCTCAAACCACACCATTTTCTAAAACAGAAACTGTGATTGGTGTGGTAGTGAATGGAGAAGCCAAAGCCTATCCTTTCGGGGTCATGAACTGGCATGAATTGGTCAATGACACAGTCGGTGGAGTTAATGTTAGTGTATCCTATTGTCCCCTTTGTGATACTATAGTCGCTTTTAATCGCAGCAATACAACCTACGGTGTTTCAGGCAAACTTTATCAAAGTTGCCTAGTCATGTATGACCGTACCGATGATACCCTTTACTCCCAACCTTGGGCGATGGGTATTATTGGTGCTAAAGTCAATCGTAATCTTAAAACAATTCCCGCTATCAAAACTACTCTTGGTGCTTGGTTAAGCAAGTATCCCAACAGTAAAATTCTATCCACTGACACAGGTTATAACCGGGCTTACTTCAGCTATCCCTATGGTAGTTACTATACCGATAAGCGAATTATTTTCCCAGTCAGAAATCAACAACGGCTTACCCTTCTTGATGCAGTCGCTCATGGGGGAAACCCCCAAGACCGCGCTGCATCGCTCCATCCCAAAGCTATTGTTAGCTATGTCTGGGAAGCGGATCAACAAACCCCTAAAAACCAATTTTCTGGGGCTAGCTATCAATTTGTCCATGACCAATTAAAAAAAGTGGGCGAAAAAGTTGTAGAATTCAATGGTCGTCCAATTAGAGCACGTTGGGATAGCCAACTTCAAACTGTATTAGTAGAAGAATTCGATGGCACTCCCATCCCCAGTTCTACAGCTTTTGCCTTTGTGTATCCAGCTTACTTTGGCAAATAACGTTATAGACCAGGGAATTCACCCAATTTAAAACTGCAATAACTCATGACTAATATAGCGGTTTATATCCTAATTAGGTAAACAAGATTTTTTCCCTGTTCCCAGATCCGCTGCTCCCTGCTCCCTACTCCCTACTCCCTACTCCCTAAAACCCAAAGATTTGTACCTCACCCAATTAAAAACCGCTATAACCATGACTAATAACCACAATATCTTAGTAATTATCCCTGTTCTCAATGAAGAAACCACTATCACTGGGGTGATTAAGTCTCTTCAATCCTATAATTTGAACAATATTCGGGTAGTCGATAATGGCAGCACAGACAACAGTATTATTAAAGCCAAAGAAGCCGGTGCAGAGGTAATCTGTGAGCCTATTCCTGGTTACGGTCGAGCCTGTTGGCGGGGATTGCAGCAACTAGACCGAGATATTAATTGGATATTATTCTGTGATGGCGATGGGAGTGATGACTTAAGTTATTTACCCCAGTTTATAGCTGAACCGCATAAGTATGACCTAATTTTAGGTAACCGCCGCGCCACAGTAAATGGACGTAAGGCGATGACCCCAGTGCAAAATTTTGGCAACTGGCTGGCTACCTTCCTGATCGGTTGGGGTTGGGGACACTGGTATCAGGATTTAGGACCATTGCGCCTAATTCGTCGTTCAGCTTTGGATGCAATCCAAATGCAAGATAGAGGATTTGGTTGGACAGTAGAAATGCAAGCCCGTGCGATTGAATGTAGTTTGCGAATCTGTGAAATTCCTGTTGGTTACCGTCGCCGACAAGGGGGACGCTCTAAAATATCTGGTACCCTTTCTGGTAGTGTCCAAGCAGGAACAATAATTCTAATGACTTTAGGTCGTCTATATCTACGTCGCCTTAAGCTTACCCAGGCAGATGGAACAATCGGTAAAAGTGTTGAAGAGGGAATAGGGAATTTCCATCAATCCTAGTTTCACATCTCAAATGAAAACGCTATATATATGGCTTAGTTCTATACTCCTGTTGTTAGGTTGTATCTTGATTGTGCCTCATGGGGATTTCCGAGAGGTGGGAGCTGTGCCTCGATTTTGGTTAGGTATCGGTGTAATCAGCTTAGGTTTTCTGTTGTCTTGGGGATTAAGCGTCTATACTAGATATCCTGCGGAAGTTGGCAACAGGAAACTTGGGATTTCCCAACAAGCAAAAAGAATTAACAACAGAATTAACAACAACAGTATCAAGACAAGACTTTGGCAAGGGGTCTACAAAGGATTTACCAAATCTCTTAGTATCAAGTACTTCCGAAAACTCAAAACTCAGCACTCAGGACTAAATTTTTGGAGTACTACCATCCTAAGCAGGCTGCTGTTGCTACCAATGTATCCTGGAGATGATGTATGGCGCTATCTATGGGAAGGGTATATTCAAACCTTAGGGTTTAGTCCATACCATTTGCCACCTAATGCTACTGAACTGATTCCCTACCATACCGAATGGTGGTCACTAATCAATCATCCTACTGTTTCTGCTATCTATCCACCAGTAGCGCAATTAGGTTTTCGGCTCTTAGCGCTGATTGACCTTAAGGTTTGGTTGTTCAAAATTGCATTTATCTTAGCTGACTTATTAATCTGTTGGTTACTCAGTCGTCGATTTGGTTATCAACAGGCAATCTTCTATGCCTGGAATCCTTTGATAATTTACTCCTTTGCTGGTGGTGCTCATTACGACAGTTGGTTTATTTTACCCCTAGTTGCAGCTTGGTTAGTCTTTGACCAAAAAACAGAGAGTTTAAGGCAGACAAAAATAACAGAAATAGAGGAAACGTTGGACAGTGGGACAGTAGCAGAATACTCCTCATTTACTAACTCCTTGATGTCTTCATCGGAACACTCCCTGACCTGGTGGCACTGGATTGCTTCAGCTTTGCTAGTAGGAATTAGTATGGCAGTGAAGTGGATGTCTTTGCCAATTTTAGGGTTTCTGACCTGGCAAGCTTTTCGAAAAGTAGGGGTAAAACTAGCAATAGTAGTGCTATTGTGCGGTTTCTTACCTTTTGGCATCACTGCTCTCCAATTTTGCTCTAGTGGAGAATGTCCTTTGATTCCTACTGGATCAGTGTTTGTATCCCATGGTCGCAGTGCGGAATTGATTCCTTATATTGTTAGCGAATATTGGGAACCCTCTCGCTGGGTTAATTGGATTTATGCTTTTCCCCTGGGGTTAACGGTAAGTTGGCTAATTTTGCGATCGCGCAATTTTCAACAATTCACAGAATGGTACTTTTTTTCCCTGCTAATCCTATCTCCAATTATCCATGCTTGGTACTTCACTTGGATAATTCCTTTTGCTGTTCCTTCTAGAAATCTGGGAGTACGTTTAGTCAGTATCTCTACTTTTGTTTACTTTGTACTTCAGCATCGCATGGCTTTAGGTAACTACAGCTGGTATCTAACTCCTCAGGAGCGATGGTGGTTATGGTTACCGTTTATTTTAGGTTGGTTGTGGACCCATTACCGCAATCCTAATGTTGTTCTCAACCAAAACTCAGATTGATTAGCTTTAATCAAAATTGCCTAGGTTAAGCATCTTATCGGCTAAATCATCTGAACCACTATGAATACATCCAAGAAATTACTAACCCTACTTCCAACTCTGATTATTCTGACAAGTTGTACACTTTCCGTACCGATAAATCAAGCACCAGCAAAAGAGTCTGAAGTACAAGTAAATAGAGCTACTGACACGAGTCTATTGAATTATGACGACTATGCTACTGTCCTAAAAACCTATGTCAACAATAAAGCGCTAGTTAATTACCAAGAATTGCAGCAAAATCCAGAGCAACTGGAGACGTTTAATGCCTCCTTAGGTGCTGTTGATACTAGCACCTATCAGTCTTGGGATGAAGCGGAAAAGATTGCTTTCTTGATAAATGCTTACAACTCCTTTACTCTAGAATCAATTATTGACCAAAACCCTCTCAAAAAGAGTATTCGGGACATTAAAGGAGTCTGGAAAGGACGCGAATTCAACATCGCTGGAGAATCTAAAACCTTAGATAATATCGAACACAAGACACTGCGAACGCAATTCAACGAGCCCCGAATTCATATGGCTTTAGTTTGCGCCGCTATCAGTTGTCCTCCCTTAAGAAACGAACCTTATACTGGGGAAAAACTCGATCAGCAACTGGATGACCAGACACAGAAATTTATAGTTAGTCCCCATGGCTTTCGTATTGATCGTCAAGAAGGTAGCGTATATCTTTCTTCCATCTTTAAGTGGTTTGGTGAAGATTGGAAAGAAACCTATGGTATCGATTACAAATTTACTGGTAACGCCAATCAACGAGCGGTGTTAAACTTTATTAGTGACTACCTAAGTCCAGAGGATCAGGAGTATCTTGAACAGGGGAATTACAAGATAAAATATCTGAACTATGATTGGTCTTTAAATAAGCAATAACTAATTAACCATAACCAACAACAATAACCAATTAACCATAACTAGGTTGATTAATTGATTATTATAGGAATCCCTGTAGGAATTATGAGAATCTTTGTTCCCTGTTCCCAGATCCGCTGTTCCCTGTTCCCTTTGCTATCAGTATTTGTTATGGTTTGTTATTTTTAAAGGCGTCTTTGGCAACAAGGCTAATCAAGTGGTATATTCCGCATTAATCCGGACATAGTCATAACTCAAATCACAACCCCAAGCCTGACCAACACCATGACCATTGCCCACATTAACCTGAATTAAAACTGTATCTTCTTTAAGATAAGCACCAGCAGCAGCCTGCTTGAGATAATCACTAGCCTGTTGACGGTCAAACCCTAAGGGTTGACCATTGTCCATCAGCAAGACATCCCCTAACTGAATCCGCAGGTTTTCTTGCTCAAACGGTACTCCTGCACGGCCAGCGGCTCCGGCAATTCTGCCCCAGTTTGGATCTCGTCCAAAGATGGCAGACTTAACCAAGGATGACCCAACAATGGTCTTAGCAATTTGACGAGCCCCTTTATCATCCGGTGCGCCAGTCACTTGGACTTCAATCAAACAGGTTGCCCCTTCTCCATCCCGTGCGATCGCTTTTGCCAAATGCTGACATACTGCTGTGAGCATCCCCTCCAACTTCTCAGCTGCTGGTCCGATTTCTGTAATCGCTGATGTTCGGGACTGACCATTAGCCAAGGCAATTAGAGTGTCATTGGTGCTGGTATCCCCATCTACGGTAATTTGATTAAAACTTTTATCCGCTGCCCGCTGTAACATTTGTTGCCACAGGGAAGTAGAAACTGCAGCATCACAGGTTACAAATGCTAGCATAGTCGCCATGTTGGGATGAATCATACCAGACCCCTTAGCAATACCACCCATCCTGACCGGACGGTCATCAATCATGGTTTCCATAGCAATGGATTTAGTGACTAAATCCGTGGTAATAATCCCTTGAGCTGCTGCATCGGAACCAGTTTCTGATGCTTGTGCGACCAATTGGGGAATGCCTGACAATAGAGCATCCATCTTGATGCGTTGACCAATCACCCCCGTCGATGCCAACAAAATCGACTTAGGGGAAACATTGAGTGCTTCACCCAAAGCTTTAGCACTAGCTAGAGCATCTTGCCAACCCTGCTCACCCGTTGCTGCATTGGCTTGTCCGGCATTACACAAAATAGCACGAGCACTAGCTTTAGATTGTAAGCATTGACGGCAATAATCTACACAAGCAGCCCGGACATGACTGGTGGTGAAGACCCCAGCTGCGATCGCATCCACCTCTGATAATATCAACGCTAAGTCTGGCTGACCCGACGGTTTTAAACCTGCGGTAATCCCTGCTGCCTGATAGCCCCTGGGAGCTGTTATCCCACCACTAATCTCTTGCCAGTCCGACATGATTCCTCCATTTAACCATAATTCATGCCCGATCCGGGATTGACGACTTTAATATCCCGGGTTTCCAGATACAATAACATAAGAACATTGAGGAGGTCGATTCAATGCTAGTTCTAGAGTACAAAGTCAAAGCAAAACAAGCTCAATACCGAGCTATTGATGAAGCAATTAGGACAGTTCAGTTTGTCCGCAATAAGTGTTTGCGCTACTGGATAGATGCACCAAGAGAATCTACAATCAAGCGCTTTGATTTGAATAAGTACTCAACAGAATTACGGCATAAATTTAGTTTTGTCAAAGACCTCAACTCAATGGCTTGTCAGGCTTCAGCTGAGAGAGCGTGGTTAGCAATTTCTCGGTTTTACGATAATTGTAATTCTCATAAACCAGGGAAGAAGGGATATCCTAGGTTTCAAAAGGATAATCGCTCAGTTGAATACAAAACCACGGGTTGGGGACTCCACCCAACTAAGCGACGTGTAACTATTACCGACAAAAAGGGTATTGGTCTGAAGGGGTGACGAAATAGCCTGAAAAGCTTTAAATGTAAAGCTTTCACCATTTTGTGCTAAAAAAAAGATAGGTCTCTTTTGTTCAACAAGACCTACCTATTGACAATGTTACCTGTATTCTACCTAATACCATAAAGTTCCTGAGTCAGGCTGTGTCCTTAGCAGTCAGGCAGCGTTCTCACGAATTGTCTCTGATTCCGCTTTTGAAGTGAGTGGGGTGACTTTGTCAATCTCTACACCTGAATGCTTACATTTGCTCAGTGGTCTGGGGAAATCTCTACTCGCTTTGATCCCGCAGTTGAAACCATGGTCATGTGCCATCATGGTATGCGCTCGGCTCAGATGTGTCAGTGGTTAATCAGTCAGGGGTTCACGAATGTCAAGAATGTAGCTGGGGGTATTGACGCATACTCAATCATAGTTGATCATAGCATTCCTCGTTACTAATTGCAGGTCACTGCTAACTACTGCTATGAGTTGATTCTGCTATCTTAGAACAAATGTTCTTAGAGAAAATATTCTTAGAGCAAATATTCTTAGAGCAAATGTATTAATAACCAACTTAATCCTTGGGTGAGCAGACGCTGCCATACCTATGGATAAATCCCAGATACTTCCAACCTGCACCAAAACCAACCCTGATTTTTGGTGATTGATTGGGATATCTAATTATCACCCCTACTATTTTGGACTAAAGACTGCTTAACTCAAGCCAGCTTTTAGGCAAAATTCCATTCTTAGTATGTTTGATAACCTTAAATGGTAACTCCTCCCTCTAATTTAAACTTTTTTCCCTTTAAAATGAAGTTCAGCTTTGGTTCAAAATGTCTCGCCAACCACTAAGTTTAACAAGTCGGCAACAACATATTCTCTGGGCGACTATTCGTCACTATATTGCCACGGCGGAACCGGTTGGTTCTAAAGCCTTGGTTCAAGAATATGACCTGAGTGTGAGTCCAGCGACAATTCGCTCTTGCATGAGTATGTTGGAAAAAGTTGGACTACTATATCAACCCCACACCTCTGCAGGTAGGGTTCCTTCTGATTCAGGTTATCGAACCTATGTTGACCAGCTGATTCAACCGTCAGAAACCTTGAGTCAGTATGTTGAAAATTTACTGGCAGAGAAGTTGAACTGGGAGGAAGCTAAGTTTGAGGTATTGCTAAGGGATGCTGCTCAAATTCTGGCAACGGTCAGTGGATATATTGCTTTAATTACTTTCCCTGACAATCGCACTACTCGCCTGCGCCATCTACAGTTGATGCACCTAGAGCTAGGACAGGTGATGTTGATTATAGTTACGGATAGTTATGAAACTCAGTCGGTATTGATGAATTTGCCCCACTCAGAAGATGATAATACCGTTGATGAGTCGATTGTGGAGCGGGAGTTAAAAATATTATCTAACTTTTTGAATAGTAAGCTGCGAGGGCGAACTCTCAGGGAATTGGAGAAATTAGATTGGAGTGAATTAGACCGAGAATTTGTCCGCTATGCGGATTTTTTAAGCAATTTATTAACTGAGTTGACCCGTCGCACTGTAGTACCTAAGTCCAGCCCGATTATGATTCGTGGCATCTCAGAGGTGTTGCGTCAACCAGAATTTTCGGAAATAGAGCAGACTCTAGACTTGCTACATCTGTTGGAAGAGGAACAGGAGCAACTGTGGTCAGTAATCTTTAAGGTACCGGAAGAGTTGGAATTTAAGTCTCGTGTGAAAATTAGGATTGGTGCAGAGAATTCCTTGGAACCGATGCGTGGCTGTACCTTGGTATCTGCTAACTATCAGCAAGACCAAGTGCCAGTGGGAAGTGTGGGAATTATTGGACCAACTCGCATGATTTATGAAAATGCGATCGCATTAGTGGAAGCAGCGGCAGATTATCTAACGGAAGCCTTGAGTCAACCAGCTTAAAGCAACCTCTTCCCTACTCCCTTTGCAGATCATTTTGACCCCCGATGGATAATTCGATCCACAATAAACGCAGCGATCGCACCAACGCCAACACCAAGCAAAATATGAAATAGCACAAACACCACACTGTAACTCAAGCAAGGCTGGTCTTCAGCTTTAGGAAAATTTTTAGGACAATTTAAGGAGCCCTTGAGGTTTAGTTCGATCAGGATGGCTTCTACAGGTTGTTTAGCGTCGCTTTGAGAAGAAATACTACTGACCGCTAGGCCAGTACCCACGAAGGTGATCCAAAGTTGTAGTCTTTTGTCCTGTTTTTCAGCTTGTTTGTCTCGGGCTCGGTCAGCCTCCTCCTTATCTCTGAGGGCTTTTTCCAAAGCGCGATCGCGTTCTGCTTGTTCAATTTCCACAATACCTCTGATTGAGGAAATAGCTTTGTCTAACAGGCTGGAGCTATGGGCAAAATAGCTTAAGTTTATTTGAATTTGATTTTGATAAGTAGGGCTGATTTTATGCTCAAATACTGATAAAAAGCTTAAATCTTCGTCATTTGGTAATTTTTCTTGAATTTGTTGAAGCTTTTCGGAATAATTGTGAGCATTAATCTTCATGGTCAAGCTATAGCGTTCTAACTGTCTCAGCCAGTCTGAATAGTTCAAGTCTAGCTTCGGCAGTATTCTCAGTTTATGCTTAAAGTCCAACAGTTCATTATCAGATAATACGCTCTGATTATCTTGAATTTGGGTAGTTTCATTGATGATTTTTTTAATCTCTTGATATCCTTGGTAAGCATCACTATAAACCTCTCGGCTGATTTGATACGCTTTAATAACTTTTTGGCGATACAAAAATAAATCAATAAAGTATTGATAAAACAAGCTAAAATTATCGTCCGCTCGGGCACCATAGTTGCCATTGACCTCTTCTCCTAAAAATAGCCAAACAAAAATTTGGCCATAGTGTTGAGATTTATCGGGAATGCCATATTCAAAAATCGGACTATCAAATAATTGACCTTCTTGATACAGCGGTGGACAGTTATCCTTATCGTTTTCCCCCAGAAAATTCTGGACACACTGATCAGCTATCTCTTTCCATAAATAAGAATCTTGCGCTTGCTTCTGGGGTAGCCAAGCAGTTAGTAAGAGAATTTGTCCTAGGGAACTGTTAATTTTACTGGGAAGAAAGCACTGGTCTGGATTAAAAGAGTTGAATACAGTCAGGTCTACGTCTTCCGTTTTCTGATTATTCTCACGTTCAGGAATCCGAATATTTAAACCCAGAGCATAACTATCATAGATCTGGAGTGGACAAGCTTGACCAGTAATCCTTATTCCTTTGCCATGATTGAGAGATAATTTCCCCTCCAAGGGTAAGAGAATATTATCCTTGGTGGCTCCTTTTAGTAAAGCAATGCGGGAACCTTCTGCAACGTCTCTCAGGTCTAGCTTCTGTTGAATTTGAAATTTAGCACAAATCTGATCGTACTTGTGCCAAAGCAGTTTGCTGTCATAGTCCCTGTCTGGTTGGGAATCACTACTAGATGCATTCCGAAGATGGAAGGCAAAGAGATGAATATTAGGTGCGTAGATTTTATGAGTCATTGTTTGACATTTTTATTGCTTACTCTTGTCTGGCTGTTGTTGATTAGTTTTAGCTTTAATAATTTCTTGGTTGGTTTGTCGCAGTTCAAATAGGTTTTCAAGAATACCTGCTTCGGAATTAGAGGGAAGCTTGGGCGAATTCTTTAATTCCCTCTGATCATCAAATCGGCGTAGAGTATCCCTGACTTCTGTATGGGTTTGTAACCAATTAGTTAGTATCTGATCTAATTCAGCTTCTGTTGGAGTTTCTAAAGTTGCTAAAAGTTGGTCTAAGTCTTGCAAGTCTATAAGTTCAAATTTTTTCGAGTGAGTTTTGAGTGCTTGCGTAAAAACTTGGATAATTGCTAATATTTCCATGAGTTTTGCGGTTTATTTATGTAACTAAATAGATTATTTTCCAATGGCGCAGTAAGCCGCCCAATAAAAAGGAGAATAAAAGGGAGTTTCTTCAGGTTTAAATAACCGGAGTGATTTCTTGATTTTTTCATTAAAATTATTATCCAAACTCAACTGTTTAGTTAACTCTTCAGCCCAAGTTCGCAATTCCTGTACCGTGGCATCCCGCAGCCACAGTTGCGCTTGATTAAGGGCAACTGCTAAGGACATCTGCTCTCGCAGATTCTGATAAAATTTAATCATCAACAACGCTGTCGATAAATCGTTTACCTTCCACAGACTACTAACTACTGCTGGACTACCCGCAACTAGGAAACCACTGGGTAAACCAACGTATTCGTCGCTGGTTTTGGATTTGACTAATCCCGTTTCACAAGCAGAAAGGGTGACAAGGCGACATTGTTCTAATTTCAGGGCAAAGATAGCATCTAAGGTGAGGCATTTGTCTAAGTCAATTACTTCACCGTTCTCCAAAACTAGATGTTGTTCTAGATTGAGTTCAGCTGGTGCAGGACTGAGGTGGGCATCTGCCATGATTAGAGCAGACTTACGTGGTTTTTTAGGGTTTTCGTAGTTAAAGTAACCGTGACAGCTAAAATGTAAACAGTGGTAAGTGTTGAGCGATGTGCTATCTATGGCGGCTTTGGTGGCAGCTTTTTCCACGAGGATTTCTGTATCCGGTGGTGGATTGAAGTAGCTTTTGATTACTTCTACTTCGATAGTAGTGTAAACTAAATTAGCACTGGGGTTTTGGACGGCAAACAGGTGAGTAAAGTCGGGGCGTTTTCTGGTTTGGACAAGTTGGAGTAATTGGCAACTGGGAGCATAACGAACTCCTTGGGAGAAACGATTGAATAGCAATTTACCTTGATTTTCAGGAAGGGGTAAGGCGTGCAAGGGGAATAGATGTAGATACCAATGGGGGATGAGGATGAGTTGATTGCAGTCTTTGGGTAATTGCTGAAGAATCTTGTTAAGATTCAGAATCTCTGCTAGCTTCTGGAGTCGTGAGGTTAGTTGATTCGTCCAGTCTTGTGGTTGGTCGTAATCTGCAAGATAAGCAGTTGTCCAATCTTTAAAGGCATCTAATTCATCAGTAGAAGATGACAAAACTAGAGGCTGTTGGCTGTGGCGAGTAAAAATGAAGGTGAAAAAGCGATCAAAGCTAATATAAAACTCAACAATAGCAGTGTTTTCCTCTAGAGTTTCCTGGAATTGCTTAAAGTTAAAGCTAGAACCGATAGGTAAATATTGGTCTTGTAAATCATTGCGCTGCTGTCGCAACTGTTGAAGACGTTGTGCCAGGGCGGTTGGATTTTCAGCTTTGCCCTGTTGGATTTGATATTGACCTGCTGCTATTTCATCCCTGTATTGTTCTAGTTTAGTAACAACATCTACAGTAAAGATAGTTTTCAGGTCACGGCTGAGAATCTTTTCAACTAAATTCTGGGTTTTGCTCCGTTCCACGTATTCAATGGCTTCGGTGATATTATTTAATTCTAGGCAAGTTACTAGCATCCCTAGATAGCTTTTGTTGTGTTTTTCAGCTAGTTTTGTCTTGTAGTCTTCTACTCCAGAACCAGAATTAATTTCATCTCGCAGGAATTCCACTGTTTTAATGGCAGCGTCAAAAGCCTTGTAAGCTTCAGGGAAATTTTGAGCATCTTGGTAAGTATAACCAAGGTTATTGTTAGTCTGTAGATACTCTTGGGGAAAAGCGTCATGAGTGTATACTTCTAAAGCCAATTGGTAGCAAGCAATGGCATTATCTAGGTTTTCTGCTTTGGGACCTGTGATTCTCTGAGCGTAAGCACTACCGAGATTGGTTTGAGTCATTGCCCATTCATAGGGAAAAGCTTCACGGGTGCAAACTGCTAAAGCCGATTGGTAGCAAGCAATGGCCTGTTCTAGGTTTTGTGCTTTGGGACCTGTGATTCTTTCTAAGTAAGCATTACCGAGATTGTTTTGAGTCCTTGCCCAATCAATAGGAAAAGCTTCACGGGTGCAAACTGCTAAAGCCGATTGGAAGCAAGCAATGGCCTGTTCTAGGTTTTGTGCTTTGGGACCTGTGATTCTCTGAGTGTAAGCACTACCAAGATTGGTTTGAGTCATTGCCCAATCATAGGGAAAAGCTTCACTGGTGTGTACTTTTAAAGCCAATTGGTAGCAAGCGATGGCCTGTTCGAGGTTTTGTGCTTTGGGACCTTTGATTCTTTCTAAGTAAGCAGTACCGAGATTGTTTTGAGTGGATGCCCAATCAACAGGAAAAGCTTCATGGGTGTAAACGGCTAAAGCCAATTGGCAGCAAGCGATGGCCACTTCAAGGTTTTGTGCTTTCTCCCCTTTGATTCTTTTATAGTAAGCAGTACCGAGATTGGTTTGAGTCATTGCCCATTCATAGGGAAAAGCTTCACGGGTGGTTACTTCTTTTGCCAATTGGAAGCAAGCGATGGCATCTTCGAGGTTTTGTGCTTTGGGACCTGTGATTCTCTCAGCGTAAGCAGTACCGAGATTGTTTTGAGTCGTTGCCCAATCATAGGGAAAAGCCTCACGGGTGCGTACTTCTAAAGCCAATTGGTAGCAAGCGATGGCATCTTCGAGGTTTTGTGCTTTGGGACCTGTGATTCTTTCTAAGTAAGCAGTACCGAGATTGTTTTGAGTGGATGCCCAATCATAGGGAAATGCTTCACGGGTGTAAACCGCTAAAGCCGATTGGTAGCAAGCGATGGCAACTTCAAGGTTTTCTGCCTTCTGACCTGTGATTCTGTCAGAGTAAGCAGTACCGAGATTGTTTTGAGTGGATGCCCAATCAATAGGAAAAGCTTCACGGGTGTAAACTGATAAAGCCAATTGGTAGCAAGCGATGGCATCTTCTAGGTTTTGTGCTTTGGGACCTGTGATTCTGTCAGAGTAAGCATTACCGAGACTGGTTTGAGTAATTGCCCATTTTTCTGGAAAAGCTTCACGGGTCCGAACTGCTAAGGCCGATTGGAAGCAAGCGATGGCATTTTCGAGGTTTTGTGCTTTGGGACCTGTGATTCTGTCAGAGTAAGCATTACCGAGACTGGTTTGAGTCATTGCCCAATCAACAGGAAACGCTTCACTGGTGCGTACTTCTAAAGCCAATTGGAAGCAAGCGATGGCTTGTTCGAGGTTTTGTGCTTTGGGACCTTTGATTCTGTTAGAATAAGCAGTACCGAGATTGTTTTTAGTCGATGCCCAATCATAGGGAAATGCTTCACGGGTGTAAACCGCTAAAGCCGATTGGAAGCAAGCGATGGCATCTTCGAGGTTTTCTGCTTTGGGACCTTTGATTCTGTTAGAGTAAGCAGTACCGAGATTGTTTTTAGTCATTGCCCAATCAACAGGAAACGCTTCACGGGTCCGAACTGCTAAAGCTGATTGGTAGCAAGCGATGGCATCTTCAAGGTTTTCTGCTTTGGGACCTTTGATTCTGTTAGAGTAAGCAATACCGAGATTGTTTTGAGTCTCTGCCCAATATTCGGGAAAAGCTTCACGGGTGGTTACTTCTTTTGACAATTGGAAGCAAGCGATGGCCTCTTCTAGGTTTTGTGCCTTCTGACCTGTGATTCTTTTAAGGTAAGCAAGACCGAGATTGTATTGAGTCATTGCCCAATCTTCAGGAAATGCTTCACGGGTGTGTACTTCTAAAGCCGATTGGAAGCAAGCGATGGCCTGTTCTAGGTTTTGTGCTTTGGGCCCTTTGATTCTGTAAGAGTAAGCACTACCGAGATTGCCTTGTGTTTGTGCCCAATCATAGGGAAAATCTTCACGGGTGTAAACTGATAAAGCCAATTGGAAGCAAGCGATGGCCTCTTCAAGGTTTTGTGCTTTTTCCCCTGTGATTCTTTTATAGTAAGCAAGACCGAGATTGGTTTGAGTCTTTGGCCATTGTTCGGGAAAAGCTTCACGGGTGTAAACTGATAAAGCCGATTGGTAGCAAGCGATGGCCTGTTCTAGGTTTTGTGCTTTCTGACCTTTGATTCTGTCACGGTAAGCATTACCAAAATTGCCTTGTGTTTGTGCCCATTCATAGGGAAAAGCGTCACTGGTGTAAACGGCTAAAGCCGATTGGAAACAAGCAATGGCAACTTCTAGGTTTTGTGCTTTGGGACCTTTGATTCTGTCAGAGTAAGCATTACCGAGATTGTTTTGAGTCGATGCCCATTTTTCAGGAAAAGCTTTACGGGTGTAAACGGCTAAAGCCGATTGGTAGCAATCGATGGCATCTTCTAGGTTTTGTGCTTTGAGACCTGTGATTCTTTTATAGTAAGTAATACCGAGATTGTATTGAGTCATTGCCCAATATTCAGGAAAAGTTTCACGGGTGTAAACTTCTTTTGCCAATTGGTAGTAAGCGATGGCATTTTCTAGGTTTTGTGCTTTGGGACCTGTGATTCTTTCTGAATAAGCATTACCGAGATTGTATTGAGTCTGTCCCCATTCATAGGGAAAAGCGTCACGGGTGTAAACGGCTAAAGCCGATTGCAAGCAAGCGATGGCCTCTTCAAGGTTTTGTGCTTTTTCCCCTGTGATTCTTTTATAGTAAGCAAAACCGAGATTGGTTTGAGCCGATGCCCAATAAATAGGAAAAGCTTCACGGGCGAAAACTGATAAAGCTGATTGGTAGCAAGCGATCGCATCTTCTAGGTTTTGTGATTTTTTCCCTGTGATTCTTTTATAGTAAGCAAGACCGAGATTGTATTGAGTCATTGCCCAATATTCGGGAAAAGCTTCACGGGTAAAAACAGTTAGTGCCACTTCATAGCCAGTGATGGCAATTTCGATATTGCTGGCTTTGTCACCCAAGGGGAATTGTGCTATTAGATGGCTGAAATTGAAAATATCTCCTGCATAGTATTCCCCTTCCGCGAGCCTAATTGTTGCCAAAGCCCGTAATAGTTTGGCTAATCTATCATCCAGTTTGTCTATATTTGCTTCCAGTAATGGGTAAACTACCTGCTGATCACCACTACTGTTTGCGGTTGCTTTTAGTACATGTAATAGAAAGTCAATTGAGCTATCATATGTGTTGCGATTTACCCCCATCAACCGCTCTACAACATTCCTGAAAATATTAGACAATCGCCCTACACTATTCATTGACAAATTAGACTTATCTAAAGGGTGCATCTCACTGTCTTGATGTAGTCGCTCATGGGGAGACACCACGCCAGTCGCTCATGGGTTAACCCCCAAGACCGCTTAGGTGCGCTTGACCCGTAATTAAATTCGCCACGGGTCGCACCTCTACATCGCTTTTTAAATTAGGCAAAAATTACTATAATTCCCAGGCCAATGCCCCACACTTACCTTCTTTATTTCAACTATGAGATGCACCCTATCTAAATTACCTGGGATTGGCAAATCTTCAGCCACTGGCAGCATTATCTGCTGCCATCCCTGAGGGGAAAGCAATAGGCAATAGGCAATAGCAATTAAATTATAGCATTTTTTAATTGGGTGAAGTTTTTAGGGAATAGGGAACAGGGAATAGGCAATAGGCATGCTAGCAATAGGGGAAAGAGATTCTCAGTTTTATTGTCTAATCAAAAAACACCTCCTAGGTTGACATTTCAAATACAAACGCTATATAAACTTTGTAATTCTGTACATAGAACTCTAATGAAGTCAGAAGTCAGAAGTCAGAAGCCCGCAGTAGAGTGGGCATCCTGCCCGCGCCCAAATCTAATCCATATCAGTAGAGTGGGCATCCTGCCCGCGCCCAAATCTAATCCATATCAGTAGAGTGGGCATCCTGCCCGCGCCCAAATCTAATCCATATCAGTAGAGTGGGCATCCTGCCCGCGCCCAAATCTCAGGAACGGGCAAGATGCCCATTCTACAAAACTCTTACAATCATTCCATTATTAAGCAACCCCCTACTCTGAATGGGTAGTGCTGTAATAACATCTAACACACGAGTACCCATTAACCGCAAACCAGTACTCGTTTCTCGCAAACCAGTACTATTTTCTCGCAAACCAGTACTATTTTCTCGTTAAACTGTACTGGTGTATAACAAACGGGTACCCTTTTATCACATACTAGTACTGGTTTTCCTTAACAAGTACTGGTGTATAACAAACGGGTACCCGTTTCTGGTTAAAATGTACTTGTTTATCATTTAACAGTACTAATTTCTCATTAACTAGTACTTGTTGACAATAAACTAGTACTAGTGTATTAAAAAACGGTACTGTTTTGTTCTTAACGAGTACCATTTTCTCACATGGGAATAGGGAATAGGCAAGAGGCAATAGGCAAGAGGCAATAGACAATAGGCAATAGGCAATAGCGATGCAGCGCCGCCAAAGGGGGTTTCCCCCATGAGCGACTGCATCAAGACGGCAAGAGGGTTGTAAGCGATGCAGAGGTGCGACAATAAGCGCGAATTTAATTCTTAATGGTAAGAGCGCACCATTACTTTTGTAGTAAACTTTTGCCTATTGCCTCTTGCCTCTTGCCCTTGCGCGTAGCGCTATAACTGGTTCAACCAATTGGTCAAATCCACTTCGGTTTCAAAATCTAACAACGCTTCTCCTAAATCCTCCAACTGGTCAAAAGATAATTCCTCAATTTGATTTTGTAATTGGGGATTGATTTGACCTAGGCGACGGTTAAGTAGACGCTTAATTAAATTAAGCTCATTGCGCTTTCCTTGTTCTAATCCCTGTTCTAATCCCTGTTCTAATCCTTGACGAATAATCCGTTGATAAACTACTGACTCTTGCATCATATCCTCCCGAAAATAAGCTTGAATTAACTGCTCATCAAATTTCACCCCAGCCAACAGTTGTACGCAAGCAGATAGGTTACGCTGCTGTTGTCTATTTTCAATCATATATACCAAAGGGAACAGGGAACAGGGAACAGGGAACAGGGAACAGGGAACAGGGAACAGGGAACAGGGAACAGGGAGTAGGCAATAGGCAATAGGCAATGGTGAATTTTTATTTTTTAATTCTACATTTTTAATTCTACATTTTTAATTCTTAATTCTTAATTATACATTCTTAATTATACATTCTTAATTTAATAAAAACCCTTGACAACTAAAACTGTAATGATTACAATAATCAATGTAAACCAAGTTGAACTTTTTCACAATGTCAGACAACTTTACTCGCAATTTCAAGAAAAAACCCACTCAGCACACTCTCAAAGGGCCTCGTGAATCAGTAATCAATAGTATCCAGATGCTGTATTCCCTAGGTTATGCAGAAATTGCGGAGTGGACTCCTCTAGAAGCGACCGATATTCCAGGAGAAGTAATTACTACTATGACCAAGTATTGGTTGTTGCCATAACACCTTAATTTTCTGGGGGGGTTTCCCCCCCTTGGCCTTGGGTTTCGGAAATTTCTGACATATGTGATTGACATAGCCGTGGATAGTATTTCTACGGCTATTTTTTTTTTGTTTTGGATATATAGCAGAAGTCAGAAGTCAGAAGTCAGAAGTCAGAATTCAAACTCTTGCGCTTATTTAGGTTTGAGACTTTTGTCATGTCCTAACTGTCCTAGAAACGCTATAGGTATTTAGAGGATATCTGAAAAGTTTTTTTATACTGATTTTTGCCCCCCTAGCCCCCCAAATTTGGGGGGAACAAGAGTCAATTTGCTTCTAAAAGTCCCCCTTGGGGGACCAACGGGGGCTTGGATGTAGCCAATGAGACTTCTCAGACAACCTCTTAGATTAATGTAAAATTAATGTAAAAAACTGTAATAACTTTTTAAATTTTATGGATAAACCTTCCCTATACCAGCAAGACTTTTATGGTTGGACTCAGCAGCAAGCCCAAGCACTGAAGTATAAGCAATTTTCTAAGCTTGATTGGCAGCATCTGGAGGAAGAAATTAAAGCTTTGGGAAGACAGGAATATCGAGAATTGGTAAGTCGCCTTTGCGTTCTGCTTGGTCATCTGCTCAAGTGGCAGTATCAGCCAGAGAATCGTAGCCGTAGTTGGTTTTTGAGTATTAGAGAGCAACGTCGGGCAATTAAACGGCATTTACGGCAAAACCCGAGCTTAAAGTCTCGCCGGTCGGAAGCAATGATGGATGGCTATGAAGCAGGTATTGATTTAGCGTTGCGGGAAACTAATTTACCAATACGAACCTTCCCAGAAGCTTGTCTTTATTCCTTTGATGAAGTGATTGAGGAGAGTTTTTGGTGTGATACTAGCCAAGATTGGGAAAATTAGGTTGTTAGTTGAGTCAACAACCTTTGAGTCACATTGCTTATGCTTTTCAGGCAAAAGGCAAAAGGCATGCTAGCAATAGGCAATAATAAAGAGGGTTTCAACTGAAGTTCCCCTGTACATTTGTACTACTCTACCCAGGAAAGGCTATCCCCATAAGGGATAAGCGTGATTTAGCCTGACCCTTGTGTGCCCATGTAATTTTCCGATTTTCTTAAGATTTTGGTTGGGGGAACTTCGGCGATAATGTAGTCATGTATATAGAACGTGTTCCTAACAGAAATTCTCCTCCTGCCGTCCTTCTCAGAGAATCATACCGAGAGGGAAATAAAGTTCGTAAACGCACCCTTGCTAATTTGTCCAAATTACCTGATGATGTGATCGAAAATTTGCGTATTGTTCTGAAAGGAGGAGTCGCAATTGAAAACTATGGAGAGGCTTTTCAAATTATTCGCAGCTTACCTCATGGTCATGTATCTGCGGTATTAGGAACTCTTAACAAACTGGGAGTTCCAGAGCTGCTCGACTCAAACCCCTCAAAAAATCGCTCTTTAATCATAGCAATGATAGTAGCCAGAATTATTGAGCCTCGCTCAAAATTGGCAACGGCGAGGGGATTAAATTGGAAAACTTGTTGTTCATCTTTGAGCCATATCCTCGGGTTAGAATCAGCATTGGAGGATGACTTATATGAGGCTTTAGATTGGTTACTAGTCCGACAAGCATCCATTGAAAATGAACTGGCGAAAAAGCATTTAGAAGAGGGTTCATTAGTTCTGTACGACATCAGTTCTACCTACTTTGTTCGCGAAGCGGAGGCCGTAGGCCACGCTACGCGAACGGCTTTGCCGAAAGGAAAAACCTGTCCCCTAGCCAAATACGGTTATAGTCGAGACAAAAAGAGAGGAAAACTACAAATAGTATTTGGCTTACTGTGTAACCGAGAAGGATGTCCCATAGCAGTAGAAGTCTTTGAAGGAAATACATCCGATACAACGACCTTGGCAAAACAAATCGAAAAAGTCCGTGATCGCTTTGGACTATCAAGAATTATCTGGGTCGGAGATAGAGGAATGATTACTCAGACGAGAATAGACCAAGAATTGTCTTCTGGGGAGGATAAGAATTGGATTACCGCTTTGACAGCCCCTCAAATCAAAAAACTCGCCCAGCAAGAGGTGATTCAACTGGGGTTGTTTGATGAACAGAATTTAGTTGAGGTTGAATCGGTTGATTATCAGGGGGAAAGATTAATTGCTTGTCGCAACCCTTTGACTGCTGAACAAAGCGCACAAAAACGAGAAAAACTATTACAAAAAACTGAAGAAGAATTAGAAAAAATTGTCCAAGCAACTCTCCGAAAAAAAAGAGCTTTGAAAGGAGCCGAGCAAATTGGTATCCGAGTCGGTAAGGTGATTAATAAGTATCGAGTCGGTAAGTTCTTTGAACTGGAAATCACGAACAACAGCTTTTCATACTCCCGCAAGCCACAAGACTTAAAAGTCGCCGCCGCCTTAGATGGATTGTATGTAATTCGCACTTCTGTAGAGGCGGAAGTTTTAGATGCTCCAAGGACGGTCAAAGCTTACAAAAGTCTGTCTCAAGTTGAACAGGCTTTTCGTTCTTATAAGACTATGGATTTAAAAGTACGTCCCATTTATCATCACCTTGAAAGCCGAGTGAAATCTCACGTTTTTCTTTGTATGCTGGCTTATTATGTGGAATGGCACATGAAACAAGCTTTAGGGCCGATTTTGTTTGAGGATGAGGATGACACTCCTATCGATTGGGATGGGGTAACTCCTGTCAAACGTTCAAAAAAGGCTTTATCCAAAGCTCGTAGAAAGAAGACATCCCAGAATTTGCCTGTACATAGCTTTTCAACTTTGATGGCTGATCTGGGGACAATTACTCTTAACACAATTCGTTCTAAATTAGAGGGAGCTGATCTGACTTTTTTGAAAATTACTCAACCTACACCAGTCCAACAAAAGGCTTTAGATTTACTTAATGTTTCTCTGTTTGTACCCAGTAAATGACGGATAGAAAATCGGAAATCCCAAGCCATGCATAGGTTGTGCCATTTTGTCAACGAGGAACTTCAGTTTCAAGGGAACGGTAGTGATAAAAATCTAGTGATTTGGCTAGGGTGTGTCTTCTTGCCTCGGAGATCCCCCTAAATCCCCCTTAAAAAAGGGGGACTTTGAGTATGGCTCCCCCCTTTTTTAAGGGGGGCTGGGGGGGATCTAAATCTGGCGGAAAACTTGAGTATGGCTCCCCCCTTTTTTAAGGCAGGGCTGTTTCAAACTTTAATAAGTTAACGATTATTGGAGATAGGGGGATAGGGGGATAGGGGGATAGGGAAATAAACTAAAATTTCCCGAAAAATCCGCCAATTTAGTCATTAAAATCTGACAAATTAGTTGGGAGGAAGCAACTCCAATGACTAACAATTCGTGATTCGGCCTTCGAGGAGGGTTAGATAAATTTGGCCAAAATTCCGACTATTCGCGCTCCTTTTCTCCCCATCTCCCCATCTCCCCATCTCCCCATCTATTTTTGGCCAGAATGAAACAGCCCTACCTTTTTTAAGGGGGGCTGGGGGGGATCTAAATCTGGCGGAAAACTTGAGTATGGCTCCCCCCTTTTTTAAGGGGGGCTGGGGGGGATCTAAATCTGGCGGAAAACTTTGAAAACACGCCCTAAGGTCTGGTCAAAGTAACCGCAGCCAAAATCACCACTCATGTACCACTACCTGCTCTGATAACAAAACCTAATTCGTGATATAATCCTGTAGAGCTTTAACTCCCAGTGGTTGCGACTGTAGTGAACGAATTGCGGCTGCTGTTGCTTTAGCACTAGCAATTGTAGTTACAATCGGAATCTTATAGCCTAATGCTGTTCGACGAATTAACAGCCCATCGGCATAGGCATCTTCTCCAGAAGGGGTATTAATAATTAGCTGAATCTTTTGATTCTTAATCCAATCCAAAACATGGGGACGTCCTTCATGGAGTTTTAATACCAATTCCACATCCAGTCCATGCTCTTGCAGCACCTTGCGAGTGCCATCCGTTGCCACTAGCTCGAAACCCAACTCGATTAAGTCTTTCGCCACTGGTACTACATTGTGCTTATCTCGGTGATTGGTGGAAACGAACACTGTGCCAGATAGAGGTAAACGCTGACCAGCTGCTAATTCTGCTTTGGCAAATGCCTTGCCAAAATCTGTGTCAATCCCCATTACTTCCCCAGTAGAACGCATTTCTGGTCCGAGGAGGGTGTCTGTACCAGGAAATTTCTCAAAGGGCAATACCGCTTCTTTGACTGCAATATGCTTAGGAATAGCTTCTTCAGTTAACCCAAGGGATTCCAAGGTCTCACCGGACATAATCCGAGATGCTAACCCGGCCAGGGGTACCCCTGTTGCCTTGGAGACATAGGGAACTGTTCGGGATGCTCTGGGATTGGCTTCGAGTATGTAAACGGTTTCCCCCTGCACCGCAAATTGAATATTCATCAACCCCACCACCTTCAGGGCTTTTGCCAGCTGGTAGGTCCAAGTGCGAATAGTTTCCAAAGCAACGGGTGTTAGAGAGGTGTGGGGTAAAGAACAAGCAGAGTCTCCGGAGTGAATCCCCGCCTGTTCGATGTGTTCCATGATGCCACCAATCACTACCCGACCAGTGTGATCTGCGATCGCATCCACATCTACCTCTACTGCATTCTCCAAAAACTTATCAATCAGAATCGGATGCTCTGGTTCCACCTGCACCGCAAACTTCATGTAGCGTTTCAAATCCTCATCGGAATAGACAATTTCCATAGCCCGTCCCCCCAACACATAAGACGGACGCACCACCACTGGATAACTAATCCGTTTCGCCACTTCTAGTGCTTCCCCATAACTGCGAGCAATTCCATTGGGTGGCTGCTTAATATTTAACTTCCGCAAAATCTTCTCAAACCGCTCCCGATCCTCAGCTACGTCGATTGAGTCGGGAGAGGTTCCCCAAATTTGGGTTACCAGTTGTTGGTTGCCAACCTTCAAACTGCTAACCTTCAAGGCTTCTTGCAACGGCACTGCTAACTTCAGCGGTGTCTGTCCCCCAAATTGAACAATAATCCCTTCCGGATTTTCCGCCTCAATAATATTGAGTACATCCTCTTTGGTCAGGGGCTCAAAATATAAGCGATCGCTTGTATCATAATCTGTCGAAACTGTCTCTGGGTTGGAGTTGACCATGATTGTCTCAAATCCCTGCTTACTCAGAGCATAAGATGCATGACAACAGCAATAGTCAAACTCAATTCCCTGACCAATCCGGTTTGGTCCCCCACCTAAAATCATCACCTTCCGCCGATCCGAAGGTATCACTTCCGACTCTTCTTCATAAGTGGAGTAATAATAAGGTGTGAATGCCTCAAACTCGGCTGCACAGGTATCTACTAGCTTATATGCTGGTACTACTCCTAGATGCTTACGGTATTCACGCACCTCATCTTCCGAAGTCTTGGTAGCAAAAGCAATTTGGCGATCGCTAAATCCCTGACGTTTGACTGCCCATAACTGCTCTTTGTTCAAGGTTTCCAATGGGGTACGTTTGAGGAATTTTGAGGTTTCCAGCAATTCCGCCAATTTATCCAAAAACCAGGGGTCAATTCCTGTGAGTTCCTGTACTTCTTCTAAGGTCATCCCTAGCATCAAACCATGACCCACCGTGAAGATACGTTCTGGATTCGGGGTTCGTAAACCATAGCGCACTTGTTCGAGAGATGGCAGCTTCTCTTTGCGATCGCATCCCCACCCAAACCGTCCAGTTTCCAGGGAGCGCAACGCTTTCTGAAACGATTCGAGAAACGTCCGTCCAATCGCCATGGCTTCTCCCACTGACTTCATCTGAGTCGTCAGGATTGCTTGACTACCGGGAAACTTCTCAAAGGCAAACCGGGGTACCTTAGTTACCACATAGTCAATAGTTGGTTCAAAGGAAGCAGGAGTTTGTTTAGTAATATCGTTGGGAATTTCATCAAGGGTATATCCCACGGCTAATTTAGCAGCAAACTTAGCAATCGGGAACCCTGTTGCTTTCGAGGCTAGGGCAGAACTGCGGGAAACCCGAGGATTCATCTCAATGATAATGACCTGGCCATTGATGGGATTCACAGCAAACTGAATATTTGACCCTCCAGTTTCAACCCCAATCTCCCTAATAATTTTAATCGAGTAATCCCGCAACCGTTGGTATTCCTTATCCGTCAGGGTTTGAGCGGGAGCAACAGTAATCGAGTCCCCAGTATGAATCCCCATCGGGTCAACATTTTCAATGGAGCAGATAATCACTACATTATCTGCCAAATCTCGCATGACCTCTAACTCATACTCCTTCCAGCCCAACAAAGACTTTTCCACCAGGATTTGAGACACTGGCGAAGCATCCAAACCCCCCTGAGCCATTGTTTCGTATTCTTCTTTGTTATAGGCAATGCCACCACCACTACCCCCCAGGGTAAAAGCCGGGCGAATAATCAGCGGGTAAGAGCCGATTTCTTGTGCGATCGCTTTAGCCTCCTTGAGATTATTCGCAATTCCCGAAGGACAGACCCCTACCCCAATCCTTTCCATTGCTTCCTTGAACAACTGGCGGTCTTCAGCCTTTTCTATCGCCTCTAGCTTTGCCCCAATTAGCTCCACTCCATGCTTTTCCAAAACCCCATTCTTCGCTAGGTCAACCGCAATATTCAGAGCCGTCTGACCCCCCATGGTTGGCAGTAAAGCACATGGTTGTTCTTTTTCGATCACCTTCTCGACGATTTCTGGAGTTAGGGGCTCGATGTAGGTACGGTCAGCCGTTTCCGGGTCAGTCATGATACTAGCTGGATTAGAGTTTACCAGTACCACTTCATAGCCTTCTTCCCGGAGTGCTTTACAAGCCTGAGTCCCGGAATAGTCAAATTCACAGGCTTGTCCAATCACAATCGGACCAGAACCAAGGAGCAAGATTTTGTGAATATCATCGCGGCGGGGCATAGTGGTTGCTCTGTGGTGACATAAACGTTATTAGATCCTGACTATTATATGCTTGCTTGCCAAATTATTCCCTAGTTATTTATCCAGCTTTTAGAAATTATCGAGCTTTTTATCCAGCTTTTACCCAACAAACCTGATTTGTTTACCGTTGACCGTTGAGCGTTGACAGTCAACGGTTACGGCGGTTTGCATAACTATCAGGTACACAGGATTGTTTTCCCACTTCCGACTTCCCTGCTCCCTGCTCCCTGCTCCCTGCTCCCTGCTCCCTAAAAACATTGAATTGCAAACCGCTGTAAGTTAACCATTTCGATTAAAGCTGTCAAACTAGAGGTAGCGATTTTGCCTGTGAGTGCTATGACCCTTGCCAAGAATTCAGAAGCCACTGCGGAAGTCAATGTAATGGCTGAGTCAGAAAGTATTATCATTCCACCATGTGATTTATGGAGTGATGAACCCCCCTTGGAAAGCGATCGCCATCGAGATCAAATTGAGCTGTTACTCGCTTGCCTGAAGTGGTGGTGGCGAGAACGAAGCGACTTCTATGCTACTGGGAATCTCACTATCTATTTCAGTCCTGAGCATATTACCACCAGAGACTTTAGAGGACCCGACTTTTTTGTGGTTCTCGGTACGGAAAATCGACCCCGCAAAAGTTGGGTAGTATGGGCAGAACAAGGAAAATATCCCAATGTGATAATTGAACTGCTCTCTAACAGTACAGCTAAAGTTGACAAGGGATTAAAGAAAATCCTCTACCAAGATACTTTCAGGACACCAGAATATTTCTGGTTTCACCCCGATACCCTCGATTTCCAGGGATTTCGCCTGATGGGAGGCCAGTATCAACCCCTCGACCCTAATACTCAGGGGTGGCTGTGGAGTCAGCAGTTGGAATTATTTTTAGGTGTGCATAATTCCCAGCTACGGTTTTTCAGTGAAGATCAGCAATTGGTACCAACACCAGAGGAGAGAGCTCAAGCTGCTCAACAACAAGCTCAAACTGCTCAACAACAAGCTCAAGCTGCTCAACAACAAGCTCAAGCTGCTCAACAACAAGCTCAAGCTGAACGGCAACAAAGGGAACTGGCTCAAAAGCGGGTAGAGGAATTGCTAGCTAGACTCAAAGAGTTAGGTGATCACTCAGATGCTTGATTCTCGCCATTGCTCCAACGGGCATTGGTCAACTAATTAGAAAACTAGGTTTGATGATCAGCTGATCGAGTGATTAGGGGGTTAATTGCTAATTTTCAATTTATAGCGCTTGTGATCATGAGTGGAACACAAATAAATTGTAAGGGCGCAAGGCTTGCGCCCACAAAGTGATAGTTTTTTATAGTTTTTATTCAAAAATTATTAAGGATCCACCCAGCGACCATCAGCTTTAATTAAATTAATCAATTCCTCTACTCCTTGATCTTCAGGTACCTTTTTAATTTCCTCCTTACCGCGATACAGAGAAATATAGCCAGCTTGCTTACCTACATAACCATAGTCAGCATCAGCCATTTCCCCAGGACCATTAACAATACACCCCATCACAGCAATATCTAAGCCAGCGAGATGTTTAGTAGCTTCCCGAACCTTATTGAGCACCTCCTCTAAATTAAATAAAGTACGACCACAGGACGGACAAGCCACATACTCCACCATAGTTTTCCGCAATCCCAGAGCTTGCAGAATACTGTAGCAAACAGGAATCTCTTTTTCTGGGGCTTCCGTAAGGGAGACACGAATCGTATCACCAATTCCCTCAGCTAGCAGAGTAGCAATACCAGCCGTAGACTTAATCCGTCCATATTCCCCATCCCCGGCTTCAGTAACACCTAAATGCAAAGGGTAATCCATCCCCAACTGATTCATCCGCCGTACCATTAAGCGATAGGCGGCTAGCATCACAGGTACCCGTGAAGCCTTCAGGGAGATCACCAAATTGCGGAAATCTAGGGATTCACAGATACGAATAAATTCCAGAGCAGATTCCACCATCCCTTCTGGGGTATCACCGTAGGTAAACAGCATCCGTTCTGCTAGGGAACCGTGATTGACTCCGATGCGCATAGCTTTCCCTTGGTCACGGAGGGAAATGACTAGGGGTTCTAGGGTTTCCCGAATTTTTTCCCCAATTTCCTCAAATTCAGCTTCAGTGTATTCACTGCGATTGGCTTTGGGCTTTTCAAAGACATACAATCCTGGATTAATCCGCACCTTATCCACATGCTTGGCAACTTCCAGAGCAATTTTCATGCCATTGTGATGGACATCAGCTACTAGAGGCACCGGTTGATAGGTCGCTGCTAGTTTCTCTTTGATTTGGGCTAGAGCCTTAGCATGTGCCATACTCGGTACAGTGACACGGACAATCTCGCAACCAATCTCGTGCAAGCGGCGAATAGCAGCAACGGAACCATCGATATCTAAGGTATCTTCATTAATCATCGATTGCACCACCACCGGGTATCCCCCGCCAATAGTGACATTAGCCACTCTGACAGGGCGGGTTTGACGGCGGTGGATAGTAGTATCGAAAGCTGGTAGTGTAGCAGCCCTTTGAGGTGTGCTTAAAGTTTGCATAACCTGTTAATTGCTTGGCGTAGCGAGAATAGTAGGTTTTTGTATTTATTCTCTTAGGTTCCCATAGAATCAGGCGCTTTTGGCTTACGGGTGAGAGTTTTCTACTCAGGAAAGTCGGGAATCACCCACTTGGGAGGTTGAGATAGTTTCTTGAGCCGTGCTTCCTCTGCCAACTCCAACATTTTGTCCAATGAAGTATCGTTAATGAACTGGGATGCCTCAGCCAGGTATTGTTTATTGGGGCATTTGTCACCTAAGATACAACCGTTGATGCAGTCTTGGGCACAATTTACATTAACTTCCACAGTACTCTCCTTATGGTTATAGCTACTAATGACCACCCGGGCAAATTACATTCCTCATTGGCTAAAGTCATTGCTATCAATTTTACGTTTTTCAGGAGTCCCTTGTTTGTCTCAACTTGCTGTTCAAATTAAACTTTCTATATAATATATATAATAAAGGAATTTGTCTCTATGGTAGAGAGCATCTCAACGAACAACAATAATCACCCCAATCATACCCCCAAGCAGGATGATATTAATAATGAGGATATTACTGAACCTGAACTACCGAAACAGGAAAGCATTCAGCGTTATCAAGAAGTTATCTATCAGTTTTTTTTTAAGGGGGTAAAGGAAAATTATCCAGAAACCGTTTTTCTGGACTTTAAGCAATTGTTCATCTCTTGTGAAATGACGGCAAACCTAGAGGTAAATAAGGCATTATTAGAAATAATTTTACACAACGATTATCAAGTATTTGCTAATACATTTAAACGCTCATGCTATATAGTAATCAATAATTGGTATTCTCAACGAAACTTAAATTATATAACCAAATTAATCAAGAGTATTGACAATAGTAAAACTCAAACCAATAATAGCTTTTCTAAACTAGTTAACCGTCAGATCAATTGGCTAGTTATTTTTATTAAGAGTGATGACTATAATCAACTAAAGCTTTTTAATGAAATCAATTCAAATGCCAAAAGAGGTTATTGGAGTTCTCGCTATGCGTCTTATTTATTAGTTCCTCAATATCTTGATCATAAAAATCCCATAGAACAGCGAAAAATTGCTATAGATATAGCCAATCAATTAACAGAAAAATTTACATTTGATTTAGCTAGGTATACAGTTCACTATAATTCCCCTGTCTTAAAACCTGAAGACACTTATAATCCGACAAATATAGGAAACGAAGTTATTGATATTATTAAAAAAATTGAATCTAAACAGCTATGGTCTAATTACAATTACCAAGCCCGTATTTTTGTTAAGCAAATTAAAAATCTAAATTATAGAGACTTTAAACAAAGTCTGAAAAAATATTTATTAACTTACGTACATAATCATAAATCCTTAGCCATCGTAAATACCAAAATTTCTCAAAAAATCGATCAACTCTACATTGACTATAATGAATCCACTATAACCCTCGACTTAATTCTGCGCACCTGCAGAAGATTAGTTGAGCTTTTTACGACTGAAGATAGCCAGGAACCATCTCCTCTATTTATTTTATTAACAACTCAAGAAGAACCGCTCACTCTTGTTAGTATTTTAATCAAAATTGTTTTAATTTGTAAGTACGTAAAAGCTCATCTAGACGTTTGTATTGCTAAAATAATTCGCTATTACGAAAACTCTCCAGAGCAAGAGTGTAAGTGGTTTATAAAGTTTTTAGAAATTTTCAATATTGTGATAGCAATTTACACTCAAAATATTCAATATAATCTCATTAAAATCGCAGAAAATCAGCCAGATAATCCCAGGGTTATTTCTTCGGAGAGCTATCGAGTATTTCCCCAATTAAAAGGGACTGACCTGCGTGGTACTAATCTTAGTGGTGCCGATTTACGTAATACGAAATTAAGGGCTGCTGACCTGCGTGGTGCTAATCTTAGTGGTGCCAATTTAAGTCAGGCTGACTTAAGCCTTGCCAAACTCAGTGGCGCTAACTTAAGTGGTGCTAATCTTAGTGGAGTCAAGTTAATCACAGCTGACATGAATAGTGCTGATTTGAGTAGTACCAACCTAAGCGGTGCTGATTTACGTCGTACTAATTTACAGCAAGCAAATTTAATAAATGCCAGTTTGAACGAGAGTAATTTGCTTCATGCTGACTTACAAAATGCTGATTTGAACGATGCTAACCTCAGTGATGCTAGTCTCCAAAATGCCAAACTTAGTAGGGTCAACCTTAGTGGTGCTAACCTTAATAGGGCTGACTTACGTCATACTAAGCTCAATCATGCCAACTTCAGGGGTGCCAACTTGAAGCAAGCTAACCTAAACAAGGCTAACCTGTGTCAAGCCAACCTCTGTCAAGCCAAGCTAAACCATAGCAATCTCAATCACGTAAACTTAGATGGTGCTAACCTCACTCAGGCTCACCTGCGTGGTGCTTCTCTGAATTATGCCAGCTTAAGGAAGACTAACCTTAGCTATGCTCAATTAAGTCATGCTCAGTTGAGTTATGGAGACCTCAGTGGTAGTGAACTCAGTTATGCTCAACTGCGTCACGTCGATCTGACTAATGCTGACTTGAGTCAGACAAATATGATGGGTACTAACTTATTTGGTAGTAATCTTCATAAAGCCAATGTCCAAGGTGCTAAATTTTGGTACAACGCAGTTTTGCCCGATCAAATTAAACCTGAGCTAGAACAGCGAGGAGCTATATTTATTGTTAATGGTTAATTGTTAATGGTTAATTCTTAATTGACGAACCACTAAGAATGATTAAGTTTTCTAAGCATTCAGCTGAATGTTTAGAAATGAAAAGTATTCAGTCGGACACAATGCTACAGTGAAACTGTCTGATATTAATGAACCTGCTTTTGCGTTTTTGCTGCCATGAGTAATTCTGCTTCCGTTCTTGATGCAGTCGCTTATGGGGGAAACCCCCAAGACCGCGCTGCATCGCTAAACACCAGTAACTTTTGGGACTTTGATTTTACAGCCCCTCAACCGACCCAGGATACGGATTTGCTGAGGCAGCTGAATTTCGTTCCAGGGTTAAAAGAGATGCTCATGGTGCGTCAGGTTCATGCTCTGGAACACGCTACTGTATGGGTTCTAAGTCAGCGCTATGGTGCTAGTGGTGCTGGTGCAAGCCGTATCACTCCTCCATCAGATAATAATTCTATAGGAGGACTATCAACTGACCAAGGATTTTATCTCTATGGTCAGGTAAATTTGGCTGACTTGAGACGAGCAGTACCCACTGCCCTAGAGCGACTGACTCGGGGAGAATGGGATATGGCTATCCACCCCCGGTGCGGCACGAATCTCTCAGTAGCAGTGTTTTTAGGTGCTGGACTGGGGTTGGCAGTTCATCTGTTACTGCCGCGAGGACCGATTGAACAACTGTTGGGTCTTGGCTTTGCAGCGGTAGCTGCTACTCAACTAACACCTGATTTGGGTAACTTAGCACAACGGTACTTAACTACTGCCATTCCTTTTAACCTGGCGATTGTAGACATTAGGGAAACATCTGATATCTGGGGACGTCCAGCCCATTTTGTCCAGATGCGATGGATTGACTAAGCTTGAATTGTTATTTGTCCTTGGTTAGATCAGTGCAAGAGAACCGACCGACTTATACCAATTTTTAAAATTAAGACTACAAATGGAGATGGAGATGGGGAGATGAGGAGATTTTGATTAATGGTGATTATCCGAACATGAAATAAGATGCAAGCTTTAGATGCAAGCTTGACCACTAAAATAAACAAAGTTCAGACGTTATATATCTTACATATAACGTCTGAACTTTGTTTATTTATCCTGGCTGCGAGAACATTAACTGGTTAGGCAAAGGGAAGCTTTTCCAGTAGCGCGTCAGCTGACTGCTGATAGCTGTTCGCGCAGCGGTGGCACAGGCTAGAAGCCTGTGAGGTGGCACAGGCTTTGGCCTTGGCCAAAAGGCCACGCGGGGCGCGTTTGGCCACGCTGTGCGAACGACGCGCTTGAGGTAGCCCATAAGCTTACGGCTAGTTAAACTCTAGCGACCCCGTTTTGAAAAGACTGAGCTCAGTTTCTGAGTCCATCCCAAGCTCTGGGATTGACTAGGTTCTTCAACTTCCGGTTCACCATCTGGTGAATTGCCAGGGGAAATATAGCCTGCAGGAACCACCAACAACGTAATCCCGTGTCGGCCCACCACGGTCACTTGGTCATCAGGCATAAGGGTAACTTGGGAATCATGATCACATAAGCGGGCGGGCCAGTATGTGGCTTTAAATTTGACTCGCCCAGGCTTGGTCGGGGTAATGGTACGTTCTACTTTGCCAACGCCTGGTTGTGGAAATAGGATGGAATCAGGAGCCTGTACTTTAATCATTTGTGTGTTCACCTCGTTTGACTGATTATGTTATTTTCTTCAGCCTGCTTGGTACAAAACGTTTTAACCAGGGAAAATCTGGCAACGTCGGCTGAATGTGAAATTTTTGTGCCTGAAATGGCCATTAACCCGTGCCTAAGATAGGGTTTCAGTCAAGAGAGCATCAGTATTCTCCATTGATATAGGTATTTTTAGCTTCAACAGAAAATTCCGATCTTCCTGAAAATTAGCCTTAAATTCGGCAACGGAAACGTTTATTGATTACAGATTAGATACACTTCCCGGCATTCAACGAATGACAAAAGTAACCATTCTTCCTCAGGAGAGTAAACACTTCAGGATTAGGGAAGTTAGAGAATTATAAACATTTTGTTAAAATCCACATCCTTTAAAAGTTTGGTAAGTGCACTACTGTATTAAGGTACTGTCCCTAAAACCCTGGAATAGGACAAATGCGTTCACTGATACACCCTGAAACGATTGAATAACGCTTTCAACCTAAACATGACCTAGAGTGATTATTTAAGGCTCAACCTAGATACAAGACCGCAGACGCAACTGACAAGTTGTAGATACATTGAAGAATAAGTAGATGCACTATGTATTCTTATTCTACGTGTGTAGCTAGGAATCTGCCACCCTAGAGTAAAAGATTTTCATACTACAACAGACAATTGCTACGATAGGCAACTTCCTCCTGGAAGAATACCAGATTTTATTTAAAAATGTAACTTATCTGTTGGCGGCGGGAAACAAGCTGAAAAATTTCCCATCCCCAAGTCTACTATAAGTTTACATCTTTGATAGTAAATTGGTATAACAATACACAATTGATCATTTTCCCCTGACATCAAAACTATTAAATTATGCAAACTGTTAGTTTAATTCATGCTGATTCCTATAATAGACAACTCTTACGAGCTTCCTTGGAAAGGCTGCTAGAACCTTTGGGAGGGATGAGTGCTTTTGTTAAGAAAGGTAATTCGGTTCTGCTTAAACCTAATTTACTTACTGCTGGTCGTCCTGGTAAAGAATGTATCACTCGCCCTGAAATTGTTTACTGCGTCGCTCAACTAGTCAAAGAAGCTGGGGGTAAACCCTTTTTCGGAGATAGCCCAGCCTTTGGGAGTGCTAGGGGTGTGGCTAAGGCGAACGGCTATCTGCCAATGATGGCAGAACTTGATATCCCTATTGTCGAATTCCACGGCAAGGGTTATGAAACTGCTAGCGAAACCTTTAATCATCTGCGTTTGTCTAAAGAAGCCATGAATGCGGATGTGGTGATTAACCTACCGAAGGTAAAATCCCACATGCAGTTGACCCTGACCATGGGGGTGAAGAATTTATTCGGCTGTGTTCCGGGAAAAATGAAAGCCTGGTGGCATATGGAAGCAGGTAAGGATGAGACTCGCTTTGGGGAAATGCTGGTGGAAACAGCACGGGCGATTAATCCGCAGTTGACTATTATTGATGGCATTATTGGTCAGGAAGGAAATGGTCCGATTGGTGGTGAACCCAGACATTTAGGGATCTTGGGAGCATCAGAGGATGTCTTTGCTCTCGACCGCTCAATAGTGGAAATTCTCAATGTTGAACCAGCACTGGTTCCTACCCTGGCAGCTCAAAAACGGCTGGGGTTGTTGCCAGACTTAGCAGAGATTGACTTTCCTTACCAACGACCTCTAGAAATCCAAGTGAGGGATTGGAAACTACCTGATACTATGAAACCGATTGATTTTGGTATGCCTCGAGTAATTAGGTCTACCTTTAAGCATTTATATATCCGGCTTATCAAAGAACCAATTAATGCTTATGGTAAAAGCTAGACAGTTAGGGGTATTTGGTAAAATTTGCTACAACAGAATCCTAGACTAATCAAGTAACCTAGAGTTACCCTCCGATTGCTTAACCATCCCGCCCTATTGCTAGCGGCGGTTTTTTATTGATTAGTAATCAGTGATTGGTGAATACCAGAAAACTTGTTACTGACCACAAAGCACTCATCACTAATTATTAATTACTAATCACTAATCACTAAGGTGGTCATTGGTGAATACCAGAAAACTTGTTACTGGCCACAAAGCACTAATTACTAATCACTAATTAATAAGCTGGGCATTGGTGAATACCAGAAGGCATAGTCCGACTTTGTATAATTAATTACTCTATAGCTCCACTATTGGTCAAGTCCAGCAAACAGTGATAGAGTTATTCGTTACTTTTAAGAGACCGAAGGTGACATTGAAAAAGTCAAACAGGCTGATGCCTCTAGGTTTTAGGAAGTTGCGATTAGCCCGAAGGGCTACGCTACGCGAACGCAGCCATGTATCTTTGAGCACTCAGCTATCAACCATCAGCAGTCACCCTCGGACGTTATGGCCACTTGGGAAGATCCAGTAGGGGATTTCCGCTTTGGTTACAATAATGACTATCTCTCGTTTATCTAAATTGGTGAGGACTCTGGCTACCTCACCTTTAATTGTGAATGCATCAGTACTTGCCCCTCAATGGAAAGTTATCAGAAGGTGTTAGGCAAATCCCTGCCTTTTGAGGAGGTAAAAGCAGCATTGAAGACAGCGGAAAAGAAGGGGATGAATGCTTTATAGTTGCTGGATGCTGACCCCATCAAAGGTAAAATTTGGCTTCTTTGTAAAGAAGCATTAACTGACCAGGGGATGGGGGTGATTTCCCTAGGTATCTAGGAGAGTTTCCGTCCGCCAAAACCAGAGCCTCCAACATATGATCCCATTTGCGTTGAAGCAGCACCCATTAACATAGAAGTGTCAAAACTTGGGTTTAGTAAAACCTTTGGAGAGCTATGTCAGATCTTACACTCTCTAAAACTATAGAGTCAATGCCAGTGGCAGCGCCACCCACTCAGGCCGACCTTCCCTGTGATGATGATATACCAATGGAAACCGCACGGCACAAAGCCCAAATGGATCTGCTCATTTATACCCTATCGCCTTGGCTAGACAATAGGTCGGATGGCTATGTCGGTGGCAATATGTTTGTTTACTACAGCGTTGCCCAACTCAAAAATAAGGACTATAAAGGACCAGATTTCTTTGTTGCTCTAGATGTACCCAAGGGAGAGCGTCGAAGCTGGGTGATTTGGGAGGAGGAAAAGGGTCCTGACGTGATTATCGAACTTTTGTCGTCAAGCACTGCTGAGCGTGACAAAAACGAGAAAAAGCAGATTTATCAAAATCAGATGCGTGTGCCAGAGTATTTCTGGTTTGATCCTTTCAATCCAGATGATTGGGCTGGATTTCATCTCCAAAATAGAGTTTACCAACCGATAGAACCTAATCAGCAAAACCAACTGGTATCTCAGGCATTAGGTTTGAGCTTGGTGCGTTGGCATGGTGATTATCACGGCATCGAGGCAACTTGGTTACGCTGGGCAAATTTGGATGGGGAGTTACTGCCCACTTCTGAGGAAAAAGCCGAGCAAGAACGACAAAGAGCTGATCAACAACAACAAAGAGCCGAGCAACAACAACAAAGAGCCGAGCAACAACAACAAAGAGCCGAGCAACAACAACAAAGAGCCGAGCAAGCGGAGTCTCAGTTGCAGCAGGTGGCGCAGAACTTGTTAGAGCAAGGGATGACGGTGGAGCAGGTGGCCAATCTAACCGGTCTGTCTCAATCTCAGGTGGCAGAATTTGGTAACTAAAAGGAGGGTTTTTCTGGTTTTCTTTTCCCTTGGTGGGTGGGCGCACCCCCTGCGCCCCTACGGTGGTACTTTGATTGACCTGAGGGTCCAATTATCTCCCCTTTGTGCGATTGGCCGTAGGCCACGCTACGCGAACGCAAACCTTAATTTAGTACAAATGTACAAAATAAAAGAAAATTAAGAGAAAATCCGATCAGTGTTGGCCATCGAGATATGCGATGCTAAGCATTGAGCCGCGACAGGAACGCATTTACACTCCTGTCTATTGTGTTGGAATCGATCAGCAAGATCCAAATTAACGCTGACGGCTGATAGCTGATATCACCTCAAGTAGCATCTCAAGTAGCCCATTAGCTGACTTCTGAATGCTCACCATCGTGAGACAATAGACCATTAGTTAAGCAAATGACTTCAGTGACACCTCAATCTGCCAAACATAAAAAAGCGAGAGCCTTAAAACCAAGTAGCCGACGCCCTGCCAAGGAACTGTGTAGCGAGTGTGGACTTTGTGATACATACTATATCCATTATGTCAAGGAAGCTTGTGCATTCTTAAACCAGCAAATAGCTGACTTGGAAACAAAAGCCCATGGGCGTAGCCGCAATCTAGATCATCCAGATGATTGGTACTTTGGTGTTAACCAGAAGATGATCACGGCTAAGAAGATTAACCCCATAGAAGGGGCGCAGTGGACAGGAATTGTCAGTACCATTGCCATGGAAATGCTCAAGCAGGGTAAAGTTGAAGGTGTAGTCTGTGTCCAAAACACTAAAGAAGACCGCTTTCAGCCAATGCCGATCATTGCTCGTACCCCAGAGGAGGTGTTAGCAGCACGGGTTAATAAGCCTACCTTGTCTCCTAACCTCTCTGTGTTAGAGCAAGTGGAACAATCAGGGATGAAACGATTATTAGTAATTGGTGTTGGCTGCCAAATCCAAGCATTGCGATCAGTGCAAAACGAACTTGGTTTAGAAAAACTCTATGTTTTAGGTACGCCCTGTGTCGATAATGTCAAACGTGAGGGGTTGCAAAAATTTCTGGACACCACCAGCCGTTCACCAGAAACGGTGGTACATTACGAGTTTATGCAGGATTTCCGGGTTCACTTTAAACATGAGGATGGCTCAATTGAGAAAGTACCGTTCTTTGGCTTAAAGACTGATGAACTTAAAGATGTCTGTGCCTCCTCTTGCATGAGTTGTTTTGACTATGTAAACTCCCTAGCGGATTTAGTCGTAGGTTACATGGGAGCCCCCTTTGGTTGGCAGTGGGTTTTGGTTCGTAATGACATTGGCCAAGAAATGCTGGATTTGGTGCAAGACCAGTTGGAAACTCAACCAGTGATGTCAAAAGGCGATCGCAAACCGGGAGTGCAACAAAGTATTCCTGCCAATGACAAGGGAATTAGTTTACCGATGTGGGCAGCAAAAATGATGACAGTGGTGATTGAAAAAATAGGTCCGAAAGGATTAGAGTATGCTCGTTTTTCTATTGACGCCCACTTCGCCCGGAACTATTTATATATAAAGCGCAATCATCCAGAAAAGTTAGAGGCACATGTGCCAGAGTATGCCAAGCGGATTGTAGAACAGTACAAGTTGCCAGACTAAAAACTGAGGGATTGGTGGGGTTCGGTAGGGTGAGCGATCGTTTGCCTTCCAACTCAGCTACTGTCGAGAGAAATTATAGGTAATGGGTAATGGGTAATGGCGATGCTGATCAGCTAGCGATCGCAAAGGCTTGAGCTGAAATAAAAACAATAGCACCACCAACTCAATCACTAATGATCAATGACCAAGCTGACCGCTAAATGCTTAGGAAAAGTCAGCAATTACTGTTCATTGGAGAGGAGATCAGGGAACTGTATAAATGTAGACCATTAGATTGGTCAGTTTAACCATGAAGATCTGGCGGTGGGGGTAACTATTTTCTCCATAGGGTTAATCAAAAAAGTCTTGATTGCTGACACAGCTGCTCTTTATGCTACTCCAGTCTTTAATGCTGCTGCTTCAGGAGAATTACTCACCTTTTATGATGCTTGGAGTGGTGCGTTATTTTACACGTTCCAACTTTACTTCGATTTTTCCGGCTACTCTGAGATGGCTATCGGTGCAGCACGGATGTTTGGTATTAAGCTACCACTGAACTTTAACTCTCCTTACAAAGCAGTAAACATCAGTGACTTTTGGCGTAGATGGCATATTACCCTTTCTAACTTTCTGCGGGATTATCTCTATATTCCTCTCGGTGGTAATCGCAAAGGCGAATTACGACGCAATCTCAATTTAATAATTACCATGCTGCTAGGTGGTCTTTGGCATGGTGCTGGGTGGACTTTCGTCTTGTGGGGAGGGTTACACGGAGTTTATTTATGTATCAATCATCAATGGCGATCTTTTCGTAAATTCCTAGGACATGATTTGAAAAAGAGTAACTGGTTGAGTAGCACTCTTAGTTGTTTTATTACTTTTATTGCTGTCGTATTCGGATGGGTTTTATTTCGTGCAGATAATCTTGATAGTGCAAGTGTAATATTACAAACAATGCTCGGTGTAAATGGGATATCTTTGTCAGAATCAGTTGTAGAATCACAAAAAAAATTACTGATAATTTTGTTGATATTTATCTGGCTAATACCCAACTCTCAACAATGGATGGAACAGTATAAGCCAGCCTTGAATATACCTGTAGTAAAAACTTATTCAAGTTGGCGCAGTCAACTGTGGAAAAAGTTGCAGTGGCAGTTTAATCAACCCTTTGGGCTTATTCTGGTAATAGTTTTATTTATTGTTATAAAAATTATTTTAACAGCACATGACAGTGAATTTTTGTACTTTAATTTTTAACAATATGGCTTACATAAGATATTTCAAATCAATCTTTTCTGGATTGTTAATTAGCTGTTTAATTTTCCTGTTGGCTGTTTTATTCCAAATTGGTGCTCCAACAGAGAGTTCTCGCTGGACTGACGAGATATACACTATCAAGTCCAATATTGCTAACTCTATAGAAACCCCTAAATTAGTTATAGTTGCTGGCTCAAATGCTTTATTTGGCATTAGCTGTAGTCAGATAAATAAAGAGACATTCGTAAGTTGTCTTAATGGAGCTACATATGCTGGACTTGGTATTGATTACATCTTGAATCGTGCTCGTTCGTGGCTCAAGCCTGGAGATTTAGTTCTTCTCCCTCTGGAATATGAGCATTATACAGATGATGGTAAACCTACTGCTGCATTGATTGACTATCTGTTGGCTCGGGATCCGAAATATTTACTATCACTGAATTTAATTAATCAATTTCGTTTCATCAGTGGAATCCCCTTGAAGCGTGTGCAAGAGCGATGCAGCGCGGTCTTGGGAAGGCAGCGCGGTCTTGGGGGTTCCCCCCATGAGCGACTGCCGTGGTTTCCCCCATGAGCGACTGCATCAAGACAGGGAATCGTAGTTAAATTTAAAACCCCTCAGCCCTGGAATTCTTATTATCAGTCTGAAAATCTTAATGAGTATGGAGATGAAACAGGTAATCGAAAAGCTGATATAACCCAAAAATAAATCCAAGCTATTGACAAAATAAATTACAACAATAATATAGGTAAATCTATAACTTCAAGTCATGGAATAAACAGCATCATTAAATTTATAAATTGGTGCGAAAGCCATAAGATTAAGGTGATAGCTACTTGGCCGAATACAATCTGGTTTGATGTTTATCAAGAACCTAGAAAGCAATATTTTTTTAAAAGTATAGAACATTTTTATCAACGTCTGGGGGTTACTATTCTTGGTAAAGCAGAAGATTTTATGTACGATAAATCTATGTTTTATGATACGAGTTATCACCTTCATGATTTAGGGGTAAATCACAGAACTCAACAACTTATAGATTTAATAAAACCCTATTTGCCATGAAGCTCAACTAAGCCAAAATGCTCCCGTAGTCTAATATCTGTAGAGTTCAGAATTCAGAATTACGAATTGAGTTGGAAAATTCCTACACTCTGAACTCTGAATTCTGAATTAAGATCCCATTAATGAATCTTTTGAGTCTGCTTGTGATGCCCCTATTTCTCCAAGCAATTGAGAGAGTTGAGTCGTTTCTGATTTAGGAATAATCACCGACTCTATACTCTCCCCATCATCCAGTCGTTTAGCCACTTCCAGAATTGTATCTGCGATCACTACCGGAATCCTTACTGCTTTAGTTTGACCCAGATTCCACTTCGGCTTCCGACCACTATTTTCTCGATAACCACCACGGGGCATAACTTTACCTCACCTCTGAATATGAAATAGTACGTTTTCCTTATAGTCTACAATCTTCGGTTAATTAAATAGCTAGAGCTTGTAAAACTTAACTAGTTACTGATTTTTATACAAAACCTGGTAATTGTAATTTTTTTGGTCTATTTCGTACTTTTTATGATAAAATAAACTAGGAAATTATACCAAATGAGATATCCTAAGCGGAAACTCACAAAATTTATGAAGTAGGTTTACCTGATATCTTGGAGCATTGTTAGTAGCTGAAGGGGTGACGAAATAGCCTGAAAAGCTTTAAATGTAAAGCTTTCACCATTTTGTGCTAAAAAAAAGATAGGTCTCTTTTGTTCAACAAGACCTACCTATTGACAATGTTACCTGTATTCTACC
>NZ_JAAHHM010000050.1:0-48489 GCF_010692445.1 Moorena sp. SIO3E8
CAGTTGCTCGTAATTTTGCGCTGAATATCTATCGCTCCAATGGCTTCTCCAATATGGCTCAAGCACAGCGATACTGCCAATTTGGACTAGACACACTCAAGCGCATTTTTAGAATGAAATAGCCCTGGAAGAATAAGTTACTTAAAACCCGAAGATAAAGTTAAAATAATTCAGTGGCTTAAAGAAAAAGACTATCTGAGATTATCAGACTTAAAAAACTATTTACTTCATGAATATCAGGTAGTTTATAAGTCTGATCAAAGTTACTATTCTTTATTCAAAGAAGCCAAAATAAGTTGGAAAAAGACTCAAAAAAATAATCCAGCAAAAAATGAAGCTTTAGTGGAAGCAAAAAAAGCGATGCAGCGCGGTCTTGGGGGTTTCCCCCATGAGCGACTGCATCAAGAAGAAGAAATTGAAAATAAATTAGAAAACTAGCACTCGGATATAAAGGCTGGAAAGCTGGCAGTGTTTATGATTGATGAATGTCATCTTCTCTGGGGAGACCTGTTAGGTTATGCTTGGGGAAGAACAGATAAAAGAATACAAGTTCCTATTAAAAATCCCAAAGATAGACAGACATATTACGGAGCCTTAGATTATCAAAATCAAGAATTTATAATGAAAGAGTATTCGGCGGGAAACACAAAAAACACTATCGATTTTATCAACTATTTACAACGCCAAAGACCAGGAAAAAGATTAGCTATATTTTGGGATGGTGCCAGTTATCATAATTCTCAAGAGTGGCGAGAATATTTAAGTAAAATTAATCAAAATTTATTAGAAGAAGACTGGCTAATAACTTGTACAAAATTTGCTCCTAATGCTCCGGAACAAAATCCCGTAGAAGATATTTGGTTACAAGGAAAAAGTTTCTTAAGAAAATTTAATCATATTTGTAGTTCTTTTAAAAGAGTAAAGTGGTTATTCAAGTTTTTTACTGATGGTCAAATATTTGATTTTCCCAAACTTTTTAAGTATGGAATTTTGCCACAACCTATTTAGGATTGCTAGAATAGGTCAGGTTGTGGGATATCAAAACTGGGCAATTCCAGGACTTCAAGGGGTATCAAGATGGGTAGGAGTTTATAAAGATTCAATCTCTTCCCGAGAAAGTTGGGTGATGTTCATAATAGTCTCCACATCTAAACCTTGTTCCCGGCAGGAACGTGCTATCGCTATTTTTTCTTCTTTTTTTCCTTGTTGGATACCTTGTTGAAGGCCTTGTTCGATCCCCTCTTGTTTTCCTTGTTGGATACCTTTTTCCATACCTCGAATTTCTGCCTGTTCCACTTGCCATCTCGTCTCAAACTCTTGGGTACTGAGTATACTGGCTTCGTCACGCTTATTTTTTAGGTAACGCTCGTAAGCTGCTCTTTCTTGTTCTGATAAATTAGTGACTCGCAGCGCCTCCTTCGCTTCTTCTATTCCTTTGGCCGAAAATTCCGTTTTGATATCGCTGTTTTTGAGAAAATAAATCCATTCATCTAAGCTAGTTTTCGCTAATTCCTTAAAATTATTTACTTTCAGCAGGTAGTATTCTGGGAAGATATCTGCTACTTTGTTGATGTTAAATTTGAACTCCTGAGTTTTGGTCGGTTGCAGGATATCCCCAAGATTAGCCCCAACAAACTCTCCGCGATAGGAATAAATATAGTCATCCCCCATCCCCAAGTTAAAGTAGACTATATTAATTGAATATACTTTCTTAATTTCACCATACTCTTGACCTTTTCCTAAGTATTCGGTGACTAACTTAGACGCACCGTAGAGCATACGGTGGAAATAATCGTGTTGAGGGTTGTTTTGTACTTCAATCAGGACGAGCTCGCCATCAGTGGTTTCAGCGAGAATATCAACTCGGTTGGTTTTATCATCGAGTGTCTCTTGATTAGCTTCGCTTTCGAGAAGGGTTTTGATGGTAATATCGAAATGCAATAACTCGCTTAAAAACCCTTCCAAAACACCAAAGTTAGCTTTATTACGCAGCAGTTTTTTGATTGCCCAATCAAAGCGAATATGTGTGTCTGGCATTGTCTTGTGCTGGTGCTACTGTTCTCGATTATCTCGATTATAGGTAAATTTTAGGCTGAGGATGCCCTGTGCCAAGAGAACGGGGAACCGAAAGAGGGGGAGACAGGGAGATATCGAAAGTCTAGGAACGATTTCATCAGCTTTTCGAGTATCCAAATCAAAATTTGGACTAAAAATATGACTCATGACAATGTCAATTACTTAACCACATTCAGTTGATTCTATTACTTCTATAGCAGTACGCATTAAGGTTAGGACAACTCTTACTTCTAATACCTTGTTAGAGTCAACTTTTGCCTTCTGCCCTCAGCATAGCTGCCTTGCCCGTAGCGCTATATCACTCAGGTTTTTTGTGCCAGGGCAAACCAGCGCCGGATTAACTCTACCTGGAAGCGATAACCTTCATCCTCTTTCTCTATTAGCTCACGCCTCAAGAGCAAGTTGAGAGTGCTATCGAGTTCATTGGGAAACTTACAGGATAAGGCTTCTCGACTTACTATCGACCCTTCCCCCTCTGCCGCAAGGAAACATAGCACTTCTAGCCCAGCAGCGTCTACTTGGTTTGTTTCGATATCAGCAAAGAATAAGCTACCACGTTCTAAAGCTTCTGGTATTGCGGCTTCAACGTCGGATAGCTTAGCCAGCCTGCGAACCGTAGGTGTTTGCTCATTCTTAAGTGCAACAATCTCAGCGCAGAGGAGTTGCACTAGAAAGGGATGACATCGGGTAAGTTCTAGCACGCGCTGAAGGGCTTCTGGCTCATAGCGTAGAGCAAAATCCTTGACAGGTTGCTCAATCAACTGGCGTGCTTCGGCTTGTTTCAGGTAACTAATATGTATCACCTGGACATTGATCAGATAGCTAGCCCAGCGCTGAAATTCCTCTAGAGTATGGGAGCCAGCCAGTAAAACTTTGAAGCGGGGACGGTGCTGGATTAAGTTCCGTAGCATACCTAAAACGTCCTCTTCCTCAAAACGTCCTTTGGCTATAGCCCTGTCTAGAGCTTCAAACTCATCTAGAGCAAATAAGACCGTATTTTTTTCAAGTGCTAGCTCGACATCATCCAGCCATTCATCAAAGCGAGTGAAGGGATCTGCCTTTAGTGCATCCCGAGTCAAAGGCAGCAGAGTTATGCCTCGTTGCCTTTTAGCTAAGTCCACCATTTTTCTGGCAATGTTGTAGAGAAGACCAGCATGGTCGGTTGCCCGTGTAGCTGGTCCTTGTAAGTCCACAAATAGAGGGACAATTGTATTGGGGAGCAGGCGTCCCAGGTTGTAAAGTAGGGAAGTTTTCCCCATGCGCCGCTGACCGTAGAGGAGCAAGGGTGGTCTGCGCTGGTCTAGCAGCAATTGCTCGATTTGAGCAGTAATGTCAGTCCGCCCAATGAAGATTGCCTGCTGTTCTGTCAGAGGAACTCCAATAATGTAGGGAGAGTCAATTTCTTGATGCAGTTCAGCTGTTTTTGCCAGTTCGCGCACATGATTGGTTAAGATTTCACGCCAACTGTTGACTATCGGACGGAAACGCTTGGCATACCTGTCACTGCTGCGGTTCAACTCTAGTGATAACCCATTTAGGCGGTCTGCAATACCCGTAAGGGCTAGACGCTGGTTATAGGAACTTTCCTGATTCAGAGCAGCATTTACATCCTGACTGATCCGACTTAAGCTGTGCAGCAGGGGACTGGCTGAACCTTCCAATTCGCTAGTGATTAGGCTACGGTGAGTATGTCTAATCGATTGAACATCTGTACAGTTTTCTAATTGTTGGGCATCCTGTTCGAGTTGCTTTACTTGATGCCTTGGTAAACCCAACTGTCTGATCCACACAAAGAAACCTATTAGCTGTTTTTGAAGTTGGCGAAGTCCCACATAGTGGACATTTCCTTCTTTAGCTAAGGTAGGCCAGGCTTTAATTAGCTGGGTAGTAGGAATCATGAAACCGGCTTTGACATCTGATCTTCTATGTTCGGCTCCCACGCACATTCCAGTGACCCCATTCAACTTCACATCCCAAATCGGTGCGCCACTAAAGCCAGGCTCAAAGTCATAACCCGCTCCTGGCGTCTCCATTTGTACCCACCCCTTGGCTTGCGCCCCCTTCATAACTCCGGAGAGCCATACGCCATGATCATGGCCCCTTGGAAACCCAAAAGAAAGGAAGCGATGCCCCCATAAATCCTCTGCCACAACTAGTCGTACAGGTCGAGCCTTATCTGGGGGAGAATTCTCTAATTTCAGTACTGCAATATCTTCTATGTCCTGATCGGCATCAACAGGTAGCCAGAAAACTACCCGAGCTATGATCCTCTTTTTTGGTCTTAGTAGGGGAAAATCGATGTAGATTGGCTGCTCAGGCAAATTTTCTGCATTAATCATTTCTGGGACTATACCTAGAGCACTCATAATCACATTGAAAGTGGTGAATACATACCTCTTAGACACTAAAAAACCAACACCGACAATGTCACTGCCAAGATCATAAATTCCCACAATAGAAGTCTCTAGTGTTGTTTTCATTCAATCACTCTCGCTTTCAATCAGAATTTTTCTTCTTGAGCCAGTTGCACTCCAATCAGCAGTAATCTGGAGTGCTGTATAAATCAATCAGTCTAGGAATTGCAGGGAACAGTTAAGTGAAGTGATGACCCCTATAATAAGTATCGAAATGGTTTTATCTGTCTTAGTCCCTCTTCTCGCCATTGATCATCGGTTTCGTTATCTTCTATGGTGAAAAGGCGTTCTCGACAGAGGATTTGCAGTAGCAGTGGCCAGCGTCCACTTTGGTTCAGAATCCATTCTCTGTCCTCAACAGGGAAGGAAATGGGGGAGCTAGCTATCAATTCCCGGGCTTCTGGCTCTTTGAGCGGTCCTAGAGTGGTGGTGTAGCCGAAAATGTTGAAAAAAGGTGAACTGTGACCGGTGTGGTGAGCTAACTCAATTGGTGATTCCGGGGTTGCTAACACAAACCCTAGATTACCTTCTGTGTAGTTGGTTGCCAAGGAGCGCAAACTCTCCCAGAACTCATCATCTAACTCTGGGCACCGTTGTAACCCTACGCCAATCTCATCCATTAGAATTACTGTAGGCCTGTTGAGGTTGTCACTGACCAAGTCCATGAAACAATCCAGGTCACAAGCAGCAGGCACTGGAATTCTCAAGCATTCTAATATGTAGGCAAGCAGTCGTTCTCTGCTTGCCATGCGCGAGTCTTGGAAGTCTATAAATATCCAGCAATAGTTTTCTGGATTCGGCAACCAGTCACTCTTTTGACCAAGACGTAACTGTTCTGACGAGGTGGTGGTTATATTTTCTAGATATTTCAGTAGAGAAGTCTTACCACTGCGCCGTTTACCAATGATGGCAGCATTTTGCAGGGGATGGTGTTTCAATAAGTTGAAAAGACGTTTTATTTCCCGCTCACGTCCGAAAAAGTTGCGAGGATGAGTGATGGGGGGACCAACGATAAAGGGTGAGGGGTTATCGACGGTTTTTAATAATGCCCTAGGCTTCTTTTTCGTAGATGCTTCAGCAGGTAAGAGTGCTGGATGGCTCTGTTCTATTATTAGTTCAGCTATTAGTGTCCGCATGCCCTCTGCTGTGGGTAGCCTTTTTAGCTGTTCTTGGATCTTTCCTATTTTTTGATGTAAGCTTTCTATCTGCTGGAGTTCTAGAACTTGAGCAGGTGTCCGCGTGAGTTTGACAATCTCGATAAAAACAGCGGTAAATTCGTACAACTCTTGACGGGGGTTAATTCCTAGTTCCCTAATCTCATCTCCCAATGTATTCCAATCGAGAAAATTCTCGGTTTCTTGAAGGATAATTGAAAAGTTATTTTCAGCTAGTGCTTGGCGGAATGCCTGTTGGATATCTTTTTGCCGGAAAAGTTCGAGGATTGGCTTAGGTTTGCCAACGCCGTACTCGACAAGGGCGTATTGGTAAACTCCAGAAAAATCGGCGGGTGGATGATCGGGATCTAGATTAAATTGCTTTAGTAATTTGATGAAAAGCTGATGGCGCTCAAGCTTATTCTTGACAACAGAAGTTCCTAAACCTGCAATAGCGCTAATTATTGGGTTAAGGTGGACTGGTGTCATAATCAGTTTCCTAGATGGCTAAATTGGTCATTTTGATCATAATCACCATAATTCATGCTTAATACTTGATAATTCTGACTTTATTCATGCTGGTGTAACCAACCGTTTTCGGAGGGATTCTGCTCGACGCTTAGCGGTAGAATTCTTGGGGTCATATTTGAGCGCTTCATCATAAGCTTCTAAGGCCTGAGCAATTAATTGCTTGCGCTCGTAAACATGACCGAGATTGTTGAGGGCTGTGACATATCCAGGCTCTTGCTTCAAAGCTTCTTTGTACTGGCGAATAGCGAGATCATACTGTTCTTTGGCACAGTAGGCAAAACCCAAAGCATTATAGACAGGAGCAAGGTTTTCTTGGTCAGCATCCGTGGCTTTCAAGGCTTTTTGAAATAGCAAGATAGCTTGACCAAAGAGCTTCTTGTCGGCATAAATACTGCCCAACTCGTAATACTCTATAACCGTTCCCCGGTCTTTTTGCAGCTTTTTCTCCAACCGAGAGAGAGTGGTTTCAATTTTACGAGTTTTGATAACTTGGAACAGCACCGCGACAGTAACACCAGCAAGTAGGACTAGCAAAACTGACAGATAAATCGTTGGCAGTGTATCATTCATAAGGTTTGACAGTTTTTCTTCTTAATGGTAATCCCCAAGCAGTTGCTCGTTGAGCTAACCAACCATCTGCTTGCCAACGTGCGATCGCATTATTCACGCGCTGCTTTAGCTTGGTGTATTGTAACCCCTTAGGCATGACCACACACAAGGCTTCACCCGAGAGCCACACTGGTAGCATCCGATACTCAGGATAGTCTTGTACCCAGCCACTTAGAATACTATTATCAGCAGCAAAAGCATCAGCTCTACCATTTTCTAAAAGCGATCGCGCTTCTTGGTAGGAATCTACTCCCACCACCCTAGATTCCGGTAAAGCAGACTGCACTACGGCAATTGTGCTAGAATGATTGAGTATGGCGATGGTTCTAGTATGGAGATCACCCAATCTGGTAATTAACGGGTCTTTAGTAATCAAACCCGTGCCATCCAGGTAGTAGGGGATACTAAAATCCACCAATCGACGGCGAGGTGCTGTGGCTGTGACTCTAGCAATTGTCAGGTCAACTTCACCGTCCAAAACCACCTTAAGTCGGTCAATATTTCCCACCTGCTGCAACACCACCGCATCAGAATCACCTAAGAGTTCTTCTGCTAGACGTCGTGCTAGGTCAATCTCCAATCCTTGTAACTTGCCATCGGCATCCCTATATCCCAAAGGGCGCAGATTATCTTTGACACCAACAATCAACTGACCCCGCTGCTCTATTTCCTCAAGTTGAGCACTCCGAACCCGTAACGGTGTCAAAAAAGACATCGCCGTCAATCCGAAGACCATACCAAATTTTAATAATTTGTGCTTAAGCATCGGTTGGGGAATCGAAATTGGGAAAAAGGTAAGCTATCGGTCGTGGTTTTTGGGATTTTCCTGAAAAAACAATACCAAATTAAATACCAAATCAAATACCGATTTAATACTAATTAAAGATACTAATTAAAGTCGGGTTGGATTGTTATTATAATCTATAATAATCAAAAGAACCAAAGGTGATTTTTACCCCCGACCAGCCTTACCCTTAAGGATTACCCATTTACCCAATAACCCGAGTTTTTCAGGTTGCTAAGCATTCAGCTATCAGCGATTGGCCTCGGCCTATGGTCACGCTACGGGAATGGCCAAAAGCTGATGGCTGACCGCAGACGCCCGTAGCGTGCGCGTAGCGCATATGATGGTTACTCAGCTTTAGCCGCTAACTCCACCACTTTGTTAAAGCTATCTGGATCCAGCACTGCCAGCTGTGCCAACATCTTGCGGTTAATTTGAATATTGGCTTTTTTCATTTGACCCATCAGCTGGCTGTAGCTAATGCCATTTTGACGTGCTGCTGCGTTAATGCGAGTAATCCACAGACGTCGAAAATCCCGCTTGCGCTTGCGGCGGTCACGATAGGCATTCCGCAGCGCTTTCATCACTTGTTGGTTAGCAATGCGGAAGAGTTTCGAGTGGGAACCTCTGAACCCCTTAGCAAGTTTGAGAATTTTTTTGCGCCGCTTACGAGCGACATTACCGCGTTTTACCCGTGTCATGGTTAATTCTAGCTCGTGTGTTTAGTTTAGTAGTAGTGTTAGCAGTTATGGTCTACTGTTAAGATTTACATATAAGGCAACATCAGGCGAACATTATCCGCATCCCGTTCGTCTACCAAGGTCAGCTTAGACAAGCGCCCCTTCCGTTCTGAGGTCTTGTGTTCTAGTAAGTGATTTTTAAACGCTTTGCGGCGTCTTATTTTACCACTGCCAGTAGCTCTAAAACGCTTGGCAGCTGCTTTGCGGCTTTTTAGTTTAGGCATTGACGGATTATAATAATGGCACAATTTATTATTGTATACCAATTGCTGCGTAATTAGGTGACCGTCTTATTCGTCTTCTGATAAATTCTTGGGCAAGGTGATGGTAAAGGTTGTTCCAACACCCACTTCACTTTCTAAGTGAATCTTACCACCGTGCAAGTCTACACAACTTTTGACAATTGATAACCCTAGTCCTGTTCCTGGGATGATACCCACATTACTGGCACGACTAAAAGACTCAAACAATTTTGCTTGGTCTTCTTGAGGGATGCCAATGCCTTGATCAATTATCTGTAAGATGACTTTCTCTTCATCTCCATTTAGCTGTACTAAAATAGTACCACCATCGGGAGAATATTTAATGGCATTGGAGATGATGTTAGTGATAATTTGTCGAAGAATTTTGGGGTCTCCTGATATTGCTTCCCAGTCTCTTACACTACTAAATACAAGGCTATGTTTAGCCCCAATGCTTGATTGAATCGGGCAGACTAACTCCTGACAAAATGTTACTAAATTTAGAATAACTGGTTTGAAGTCTAATCTATCGAATTCCGCTTGATTAATGAATAATAAATCATTGACTAGGGTCGTCATATGTTTGACCGCAGCTTGGATCCGCCAAAAATGTTTAACTTGCTGAGAATCATTCAATCGATGACGGTACTTTTCTAGGAGTTCCACAGAGGATAGAATTGTCATTAAAGGTGTACGGTACTCATGGGATATGGTAAAAATAATCCGAGATTTCAGGTCACTGACTTCTTTTTCACGATCCAGTGCTTCACGCAATTGCGATTCCAAGTTGCGTAGCTGTTCTAAGTAATCTCTTAGTTCTACGGTGCGAGCTTGGATTCTGGTTTCAAGTTCTTGATTGAGGCTTTCTAAAGCAGCTTGAGCGGAAATGCGATCGCGAATTTCCTGTTGCAGCAGTTGATTTTGCTCAATGAGTTGTGTTCGTAGCTTGTGCAGAGTCAATTGATTCTCCACACGGGCTAAAACTTCCTCAACCTGGAATGGCTTGGTGATATAGTCAGCACCACCAACAGCAAAGGCTTTGACCTTGTCCCAAGTTTCATCCAGAGCACTGATAAAGATTACTGGAATTCCCTCGGTTTTTTGATTAGATTTCAGCTGTTTACAGACGTCATAGCCATCGATCTTTGGCATTATAATGTCGAGTAAAATCAAATCCGGTGGATCACACAATGCTGATTCCAAGGCAAGTAGTCCATCGATCATGCTCCTAACCTGATAGCCTTGCTCAATCAGGATCGAAGATAGCAGCTGCAAATTGGTTGGTGTGTCATCCACAACCATAATTTCTGCCTGAGTTGCCTCAGCTTGATGGTTATTCATGCTTTAATTAGGAAGAGCGAACCATAGGGGAGAAGCAAATTGGGCAGGAGCATACAGACCAGTAGCCCGCTGATCTGATTGAATCAGAAGGCGGTTTGGCTACCAGTGTTCTTACTCCACTATTCGTTAAACATCATCACGGCGAAAGAACAACATTCGGTACACAGGTTCACCACGAGCGAGGGTGGCAATTTCCCGTTCAGTAGGCACTGGGAGGGGATTGGTTGGCAGCCAAGCAGTCTCTGGCCGGTAGAAGGCTCGATGAGCATCGAAGCGCGATCGCATTTCCACTGCCACTTCCTCCACATCCGATTGTAGAAAGACCTCTCCTCCACTGGTCAAATAAGTTCCTAGAGTATCAACCAAGGTGGGCTGCACTATACGTCGTTTGGCTTGTCGCTTCTTGAACCAAGGATCAGGAAATTGAATAGTGACGCGCTGCAAGGCACCATGGTGCCAAGAGCTCAAGAGTGAATCTATAGAACTATTAGCATTACAGAACAAAAATAGGAGATTGCTCAACCCTAAATCCACCACCTTAGTGTTGGCTTGTTTTACCAATGGTTCCCGAATTTCTAAGCCCAAAAAATTCCAGTCGGGTTGTTGTGTTGCCATCTGCAATAAAAATTCCCCTCTCCCGCAGCCAATATCCAGATGTAATGGTTTAGTAGTTTGGGCATAAACTTGATTCCAATCCGGAGCACTCACCGGCATCTGATATTGCTTGCTAAGTGGATTAACGTGTTGTCGCACTCGAACTCTAGCCAACCTTAGCACCTCCTTACTTTACTCAGGGGATGGGGGATCAGGGATTAGGGGTTATATCCCTAATCTAGTTGTAAATGTGATATCTAGGTGCGCGCCTTAAGCGGGCGAGTAAATCGCCCTTGGGTCGCACCTCAATGAAGGCAATTCCGACTCATCTGTATTTATCCTAAATGTAATCTTTAAAGTTTTTTATAGACTAAAGCCTAATTATGTCAGGCTAAATTAAAGATTATCCATTATTGTTTAGGTGAGCAGTTAAATGTAACCTAAACAAGGAGTTGTAATGGTATAACAGCAAACGTCATGAGCGATAATTTTAATAATAATTAATCTAGGGTTTAATCAAGAAAAGTTTTAGCTATGAGTTTAAATTTTCGCTTTGCCGTGGTAAGTGACCTACATATCGGGTTACCCCAAACCATCTGGGATCATCCCAATCGGTTTCATTTGGTAGAAGTTAGTATTCCAGTCCTAGAAAGGATTCTGGAGGATTTAGAGCAGAAAGCCTTGGATTTCCTCCTCCTACCAGGAGACTTAACCCAGCATGGTGAACCAGACAATCATGCCTGGTTACAAAAGCGATTGAGCCAGTTGCCTTTTCCAGTGTACGTCGTACCTGGAAATCATGATGTCCCCAATATCTTACCCAATGAACACTCGATTGGACTAAAGGAATTTCCTTACTACTATCGCCAATTTGGTTATGAAAATCCCGAGCAGTTGTACTATACCTGTGAAGTTTTGCCTGGAGTACAGCTGATTGGGTTAAATTCTAACCAGTTCGATACCGGTGGTAAACAGGTAGGGCGTCTTGATCAGCAACAGCTGATCTGGCTTGAGCAAGTGCTTTCCCAGTGCCAGGATAAATTGGTGCTGGTGATGGTGCATCACAATGTGATCGAGCATTTGCCCGATCAAGCTAACCATTCCTTGGGACATCGGTATATCTTGGAAAATGGTCCAATATTACACAATATTCTCAAAACTGCTGGGGTCAATCTACTCTTTACAGGTCACTTGCATGTACAGGATATCGCCTATCAAGAGGGAGTCTACGAAATCACCACAGGTTCATTAGTTAGCTATCCTCACCCCTACCGGATATTGCAGTTGTGTACCGATAATCAAGGAAAAAGATGGTTACACATAGAATCTCATCGAGTGGAGTCAGTCCCTGGTTGGGAAAACCTACCCCAGATATCTAGAGAATGGATGAGCGATCGCTCTTATCCATTCATGGTGAAACTCCTGACTTCTCCCCCCTTAAATTTACCGTTACCAGATGCCCAGAAACTTGCTCCGAGTCTACGCTACTTCTGGGCTAATATTGCTGATGGTGATGCTGTATTCAACTTTCCTGAGTTTCCTACCCCAGTTCGTCGCTATTTTGAGTCATTTAGCTGCCATACCAGTGATGGTAAACCTGCTCTGATTGATAATCAGACCACTCTGTTGCTGACAAAAAACTAATGACTAAGACGGCTTTTCTTGAATAAATTCAAGCAGTACAACTAACGTCATAAGTTCAGAGATTTCCTCGACGAGGAAAGCCATCCTCTACTCCTTGACCTCGACGAGGAAAGCCATCCTCTACTCCTTGACCTCGACCAGGAAAGTCATCCTCTACTCCTTGACCTGGATCGGTTAGTAGCACAGGAATTTCCGGTTCCGGTTCTGGTTCCGGTTCGGGTTCCGGCTCAGGTTCCGGCTCCGGCTCAGGCTCAGGTTCCGGCTCAGCTTCGGGTTCCGGCTCGGGCTCGGGATCAGGCTCAGGTTCGGGTTCCGGTTCTGGCTCGGGCTCAGGTTCCGGTTCTGGCTCAGGCTCGGGTTCCGGCTCAGGCTCAGGTTCTGGCTCAGGTTCTGGTTCCGGTTCTGGCTCAGGCTCGGGTTCCGGCTCGGGCTCGGGATCAGGCTCAGGTTCGGGTTCCGGTTCTGGCTCAGGCTCGGGCTCGGGATCAGGCTCAGGTTCTGGTTCCGGTTCTGGCTCAGGCTCAGGCTCGGGTTCCGGCTCAGGCTCAGGTTCTGGCTCAGGCTCAGGTTCCGGTTCCGGTTCCGGTTCCGGTTCTGGTTCTGGTTCTGGTTCCGGCTCAGGTTCCGGTTCAGGTTCCGGCTCAGGTTCAGGTTCCGGCTCAGGTTCCGGTTCAGGTTCGGGTTCTGGTTCCGGCTCGGGCTCGGGCTCAGGCTCAGGCTCAGGTTCCGGTTCTGGCTCGGGTTCCGGCTCAGGTTCCGGTTCCGGTTCCGGCTCAGGTTCCGGTTCAGGTTCCGGCTCAGGTTCCGGCTCAGGTTCCGGCTCAGGTTCCGGCTCAGGCTCAGGTTCCGGTTCCGGTTCCGGTTCCGGCCCGGGCTCAGGTTCTGGTTCTGGTTCTGGCTCAGGCTCGGGTTCTGGTTCTGGTTCTGGTTCCGGTTCCGGCTCAGGCTCAGGTTCTGGTTCTGGTTCTGGCTCAGGCTCAGGTTCTGGTTCTGGTTCTGGCTCAGGCTCGGGTTCCGGTTCTGGTTCTGGTTCCGGTTCCGGCTCGGGCTCAGGCTCGGGTTCCGGTTCTGGCTCAGGCTCGGGTTCTGGTTCTGGTTCTGGTTCCGGCTCGGGCTCAGGCTCGGGTTCCGGTTCTGGATCCGGCTCGGGTTCCGGTTCGGGCTCCGGCTCCGGTTCGGGCTCCGGCTCGGGTTCTGGTTCCGGTTCCGGTTCCGGCTCAGGTTCCGGTTCTGGCTCCGGCTCTAGTGGTTTGTCAACGTCTTCGGGATCCAGTTCAAGAGTTTCATCCTCCTGCTCAGTGTTAAGAAACTCACCCGTTTCCAAGGTAGACCTAATATCTAACTGGTTAACCTGATCAGTAATATCGGCATTGGAATTCTCAGAACCCACATCTTGATCGAAGACATCAACACTACCATCAATCACACTAAAATCAGCACTGGGAAACTCGTCCGATTCACTCCCCCGAATACGAACGAAAGTAGGATTAACTATTATGTTGTTGCCAATAATAGGATCTTGCCCGTCTAGAGCATCTGCAATTTCTCCTCGCACTAAATCCAAAGCTTTATCTGGACTATCCGCCGCTTCTGTCTGGGTCAAATTCAGCCCTTTTACTAATTCACTGGTTTCATAAAACTCTTTGAGGTCAAATTCATAAACCTGCTCAATTTGATCCTCTATCATAACCACGATCTGCCCAGCTTTTAATTCCTGACCTTGAGAACGAGTGGGATTATAGACCACAATACCGCTATTGGTCAGAGCTCCAACAATTGTTGTATCGGTCTCAGAGATATATCGGATGAATAGAGCTGACCCCCTAATCCCAGCCACGGCATTGGGTGTACGCACTCGAGTTTTACCCCGATCTGGAGGAATTAACAGCAGCAGTGTGCCATGGGATAGCTCAAAGGTACGACTGCTAGGTAAAAATCGAAAGACAGCTAACTCTCCCTGTCGGGCTAGGGAACCATCATTGAAGCGCAGTTGAGCCATGGAGGAGCGAGCTGTTACCAGTGCATCTCCTATCGTCATGGCATCAGATCGACGGGCTGGTCGAGCTGACTCATTTTTAGGAATCAATTGCACTCGGTTACGTAGCTTCTCTACCACAGCACGAGTTAAGGGAATTTCGGCACTGACTGATTTAGAAAAAATTAGTGAATTAACGCTCCATAGAGAAATGGAAAGTACTAGGACTGTCTTGCGAAACACGGGGCAACTCCAATGTTGAGAGTTATTAAATTGTGGATTTTTGATGCAAGGATAATGCCATTCCACGAAATATACCTAGGGTCTGTCTCCACCGATCCAAAATCTGGTGTAGGAGCGTTGGCGTTGCCTTCTCGAAGAGTAGGTACAAAAGTCTCCTATACGAGATTCTGTAGGCTCTAAGTCAAATCAGGATATTTTTTACTCAGAGTAATCGGAAATACAGCTTGGTCAATCCTGAAAACACCGCTGGTGGTTAGTAATTATTAGCTGGGAGAAAAATCCCCTACCTACATTGATCCATTTTGGGAAGCTGTTGCCCATTTAATTTGTCTATTTTTTAGTCAAGGATAGGTGAAAACCCCAAACTCCTTTCCCATCCTTCTCTGTGAGCCTGTTTCCTTGCCAATTCAATCTATAAATTAGATTGCTCAAAGCTTAGCAAAAACTATTTTATATAAATGAGTATTACCATGAATATTACAACGTCATGATTGAACTATAGGATTGATTTTTAAATTTTCTCAAAGATAAATTATTGTTTATTATCCTAAATGATTTTTTAGTAAATTAACGATTAGTTTTTTAATTAAATATGGTCTCAAAAACTAAAAATTATCACGACAAATATGAGGAGGATTCGGTTCCCCAGCACCAGATTAAAAAAACCTATTTAGCCACTTTGGGACATCTAATTTTATTAAGTACACTGACAATCAGTAAACCAGCTTGGTCTGGATGTCACCCCATAGACAGTATTTCCCATCAGCCAGCAGTCAGTTTAGTTTTTAGTGGTACAGAAAACCAAGCTAATACTGATCAGGTAAAACAGCATTGTACTCCTAATTTATATAAAGTTAAAATCGGGAGTAGTGGAGAAGTACTATCTTCCTTTGTTGTTAGTGAGCGCTCATCGGGTTCTAGCTCAACTAAGGTAGTTGACAGGTCACAGACATCTCAAGCTAAACCTGCTTCTGGAGATAATAGTTCAAACTCAGATTCCAACGCTAATGATGGAGACCCGGAACTGGGGGTGCTCCGTTTGCGGCTCCAAGAAAAACCACCGACTCCCCCTAAACCTACAGTATATTTACAGGGTAGAGTCAGTTATTTCAGAAGCGATAATATTTTCGCTGGAGTCGATCCAGTTGATGATGGTCTGTTGAGACCAGGACTAACCCTATTAGCTGTACCATCCCTCGGACCTGACACTAAGCTCATAACCTCAGTAAGTGGTAATATAGTGCGTTATGGAGATAGATCCCAACTTGATTATAATCAACTGAAAGTTAACCTAGGAGTTCGTCAGAAGTTATTGAAAAGAACCTATGGGGAGTTAGGATGGAGCAATCAACAGTTATTCAAGCAAGAGGGAGGCGATCGCTTCGCTCATTATAATTCTGTATATCTTAGACTCAGCCGACGGGATTGGTTAGCAAAGGACTTAGCCTTAGATACGTCCTATAAGTTAACGCTACGTTTTGCTGATCCAGACACACGCTCTAAGATTAGTAATGTTTTCAGAGCATCTTTAGCCTATTACCCCTACCCACGATTTAAAGCAGCTCTTAATTACCAACTTGCTTTATCTGACTATACAACACGGTATGATAACTATCATCAGTTAATTGGTCGTGTCAGTTATAAAATTTCTAGCAATAGTCAAATTTATTTGTATGGTGGACAAAGTTTTGGTTCTTCGTCCAATTCCAGAATTAATTTTGATGGGACAGTATTCGGTACAGGGATGAGTTTTAATCTACCTCTGTTTTGAGGTAAGCATTCAGCCGTCAGCCGTCAGCCGTCAGCCGTCAGCCTTGTGGCACAGGCTTTGGCCTTGGCCACAAGGCCACGCTACGCGAATGGCCACGCTGTGCGAACGACGCTGTGAGGTAACTCAGCATTATTCCAATGCTTACTTATTTTATTCCAAAGCTGATAGCTGATAGCTGATAGCTGAATGCTTACGTTTTGAGCAATTCAGTTTGTCAGCTAGTGGTGCGTCTCCCCATCTCTGCAAAGCGCCCCTATTCACAATTTAAATGTGTCAAAACATTAGGTAATTTGTATAGCGCTACGCGCAAGTCAGCAAGGTTCTTGCGTCAGAAGTCAACAGTAAGCTAGACTCACGTTTCGGAGTTTAGGAATATCCTAATCTTAATGCGTAGTGCTATATATGCTATAATGAATTATAATAAAAGCGTAGTCGTCATGAGTTCGTGTATCAGATGTCCAACTCCCCTGTAGAAAATCTTGTGATCATCGGTTCTGGTCCTGCAGGTTACACAGCAGCGATTTATGCCGCACGAGCTAACCTGAAACCCTTAATGTTTGAAGGCTTCCAAGCGGGAGGAATCCCTGGTGGACAGCTGATGACTACCACAGAAGTAGAAAACTTCCCTGGCTTCCCAGAGGGAATCACCGGACCTCAATTAATGGAACGGATGAAGGCTCAAGCAGAACGCTGGGGCACTGAATGCTATACCGAAGATGTGATCGTTGTAGACTTAAGTCAGCGTCCCTTTACTGTGCGCTCTGAGGAACGGGAAGTAAAAACCCATAGTATTGTGATTGCTACCGGGGCAACAGCGAAACGGTTGCATTTACCCAGGGAAGCTCAGTACTGGAGTAATGGTATCTCAGCTTGTGCCATCTGTGATGGTGCATCTCCCCTTTTCAGTGGTAAGGAAGTGGCGGTAGTCGGGGGTGGTGACTCAGCGGCAGAGGAAGCTGTATATTTGACCAAGTATGGTTCCCATGTTCATCTGCTAGTACGTCGGCATGAGATGCGAGCTAGTAAAACCATGCAAGACCGGGTGTTGAATAATCCCAAAATTACTATTCACTGGAATACTCAGCCAGTTGATGTGTTTGGAGACAATGGTTCGATGACTGGCGTAAGAGTCCAGGATACTGAAACTGGTGAGGAAAAGGATATTTCAGTTCGCGGGATGTTTTACGCTATTGGTCACACTCCTAACACCTCCTTGTTTAGAGGACAACTGGAGTTAGATCAGGTGGGTTACATTGTTACCAAATCCGGTTCGGTGGAAACCAGTGTAGACGGAGTCTATGCTGTTGGTGATGTCCAAGACCATGAGTTCCGTCAAGCCATCACTGCGGCTGGCACAGGTTGTATGGGGGCTATGTTAGCAGAACGCTGGCTATCTGCCCATAACCTAATTCATGAGTATCATCAACAACCGGCATCAGAACAGCAAACGGCTGAAAAACCTGAAGAAACTGAAGAAAAAGTAGTAGCTGAGACGGCGGAAACCTTTGATATTAATGAAACACGCCATCTGGGGGGCTATGCCTTGCGTAAACTGTTCCATGAAAGCGATCGCATAATCATGGTCAAGTATATTTCCCCCAGTTGTGGTCCTTGTAAGGTTCTCAAGCCCATGCTGGATAAAGTAGTAGATGAGTATAATGGCAAAATTCACTTTGTCGAGATCGATATTGACCAAGACAGAGAAATAGCTGAAAATGCTCAAGTGGTGGGAACACCTACCGTACAGTTATTTAAGGACAAAGAGTTCCTAGCGGAATTTAAAGGAATTAAGCAAAAGAGTCAGTATCGTCAAGCCATTGAACGCTATTTACCAACTACTGTTTAAGAGATAGGCAAAAGGCGAAAGGCAAAAGGCAAAAGGTTCACAAGATTGTTTACCTGATCAGTATGATAAATGCTATCAGTATCAAGGATGAAGGATGACCTCAACCAAACAATCATTCCCCAGCTTTTTGTCTTTTACAAGAGGGCCTAGTCTATCCATCAAACTAATGGTAGCAGGACTAGTGATTACTGGGTGCTTTATCGTAGTAGCCATTTTCGCTCCCACCTTTCAAGCTTGGGGATGGCTACAAGACCCTACCCAGTCCCTCAGTAATCCCATTCATGAAGCACCGAGCTGGAATCACTGGTTTGGTACCTCTCGCCAGGGTTATGATGTTTTCTCTCGCACCTGGTTTGGCTCTCAAGCTGCTCTAAAAGTAGTCGTTCTCGCTACCACCCTCAGCCTGATCATTGGTGTCCCTTTGGGGTTAATCAGTGGTTATCTCGGTGGCAAACTCGATCGGGTATTACTGTTTTTAATGGATACGATCTATACCTTGCCAGGACTACTGCTATCGGTGACTCTGGCCTTTGTAGTCGGTAGAGGAGTCTTCAATGCTGCGATCGCATTAAGTATTTCCTATGTTCCCCAATACTATCGCGTAGTCCGGAATCACACCACTAGCGTCAAAACTGAATTGTTCATCGAAGCCGCTCAAGCCCTGGGGGCTTCCCCTGGTAGGATATTATCGCGCTATCTATTTCTCAATGTGATTCAAAGTGTACCAGTTCTATTTACCCTCAACGCCGCTGATGCGATTTTAATCTTGGGAGGACTGGGATTTTTAGGATTAGGATTGCCAGAACAAACCCCAGAGTGGGGTCATGACTTACGTCAAGCCCTCGATGCCTTACCCACTGGGATTTGGTGGACAGCGCTCTTCCCTGGTTTAGCCATGACACTGATGGTGGTAGGATTGTCTTTAGTAGGAGAAGGATTAAGCGAGTTGATTAATCCCCGATTTCGTCAGAAGCATTGAAATTCAATAAAACCCTCTTGCCTTTTGCCTCTTGCCTTTTGCCTTTTGCCTTAAAATGACTCACGACGAATGACTCAAAACTAATGACTCAAGCCATAGGCGTTGATTTAGGTGGCACTGCGATTAAGTTGGGACGCTTCCGTGAAGATGGAACCGAACTGGAGTCTCTAACAGTAGATACACCCCAACCAGCAACACCAACAGCGGTGATCGAAGCAATAGTAGCAGCAATCTCTCGTCTCGATACCAGGGAAGAAGTAATTGGTATCGGGGTTGGATGTCCTGGCCCTGCTGATGTTGCTGGTAGAATTGCTAAAGTTGCGATTAACCTAACGGATTGGCACGATGTTCCCCTAGCCGATGAGTTAGAAGCCAAAGTCGGTTATCCCACAATTCTTGCTAATGATGCTAACTGTGCTGGTTTAGGAGAAGCTTGGTTAGGGGCTGGTCGTCGGTTTCGGAATTTGATTCTACTCACCCTAGGCACAGGGGTAGGAGGGGCAATCATTTTCGATGGTCAACTCTTCACAGGTCATCTCGGGTCTGCTGGGGAGTTGGGCTTAATTAATCTATATCCCGATGGTCCCGAGGGTAATAGTGGTAATCGGGGTTCTCTAGAGCAATACCTTTCTATTAGGGCAATCCGAAGCAACAGTGGCAAAGAACCAGCAGAACTTGGTAAATTAGCCCAGCAAGGAAACCAGGAAGCCTTAGAATTTTGGGCAGATTACGGACGCTTATTAGGGATTGGGCTAACTAGTTTTATTTATCCACTGACACCAGAAGCCATTATTATTGGTGGTGGCATCAGTGCTAGTGCCGAGTTTTTCTTGCCAACAACTCTAGCAGAAATAGAGCAACGAGTTTTGCCTTCCTCCCGTACTGGTTTAGAGTTACTTAAAGCAGAATTAGGGAATCGTGCTGGAAGGGTGGGAGCAGCACGATTGGCTTGGCAAAAATATGTGAAATGAAGAATTTAGAATTTAGAATGAAGAATTTAGAATTTAGAATGTAGGGTGTGTTAGGGGCGGGCTTGCCCTCATGTTAAACCTTGACTAGCAGTGTTGGGAGAGTCCGTCCGAAAATTGTAACGTCAATTCTTATCCACTGTTCCCTGTTCCCGTCTTGATGCAATAGCGAGTGGGGGAGACGCCCAAGACCGCGCTGCCTCCCCAAGACCGCGCTGCATCGCTGTTCCCTGTTCCCGACAACTGCCGCGAAGTCTATTGATTGCAAAAAACCATCATTCAACTCCAATTCCCCTCCCGCTAACCCTTTGGGTATAACGGGAGGGGAATTGGAGACTGAATCTGTTGCGCTTCTTGATAATCTCTGCTAAAATCAAGGTATATTAATGCGCCTTTTAGGTGCCGGTTTGTTCGCAAGCTGAAAAGCCTCTGCTAGAAGGATAAACCAATAAAAACCTTGAAAAAGTAAGCCCAATGATTTGATCGGAGGGTGTAGAGGCTGTTTGGCTCAGCCGTTAAGGGTTTTCTACTCTTAAGAATCCCTCACTATAATCTTCGATGAGCGTGATGGGAGTGTCAAGATTGCTAATCCACAGCTTTACCGGATGACTCCCGAAGAATACCTGGAGTGGGAACGGACTCAGGAGATTCGTTACGAGTATAGCGATGGGGAAGTCTTCGCCATGACCGGAGGCTCGAAACCCCACAACCGGATTGCTTTAAATCTGGCCAGTGATCTAAATACTTACCTACAAGACAGTAGCTGTGAGGTATATATGGTAGATGTGAAGGTAAAAATATCTTCAGTTTGTTCCTACCACTATCCAGATGTAGTAGTAACTTGTGATTCCAGAGATCAAGAGTCTAACCAGTTTATTCAGTACCCCTGTCTGATTGTAGAACTGCTCTCACCCTCTACAGAGGCATACGACCGGGGCAGTAAGTTTGCCAAATACCGCAAGCTAAAAACCTTGCAGGAGTATGTTCTAATCCAGTCAGAGACAATAGGAGTAGAATGTTTTAGGCGTAATCAGCAAGGGTTTTGGGTGCTTTATCCCTATGAAAAAGGGGATACGTTTCTTGATGCAATAGCGAGTGGGGGAAACCCCCAAGACCGCGCTGCATCGCTTACCCTCGAAAGTGTCAACTTTTCTGTAAGTTTAGAAGCACTGTATCGCAGAGTGACATTTGATTATAAATCCTAAATGAATTGTGATAATTTTTGTTCCCTTTTCCCTACTCCCTGTTCCCTGTTCCCTGTTCCCTTTAGTATATGACATCCCGAACACCCCGCTAAACATACTATTGCTAATTTAATTTTTTCCATCCTTGCTCAAGCTGATAACAAGTTAACAAGTCGAATGAAATATACCTCCGACTTTTATACCTTGTTCCATAAAACTGTTGAATAAATCTACAGCTAGTTTAGTATGGCCGATATAATACTCAATTCCTCTTTGACTGAGCAATTCCTCAGTTTCAGGACAGGTTTGTAGCATTAGTTGCATACCACGGGACAAAACCATAAACTCTATACCCTGTGCCAAAATTTCTTCGATATCGGCGGGTTTAATACCGGGCTGATGGCGAGTACCGGTAAGTCTCCAATCCCATTCCTTAGCACCTCCCGGCCATACTTTACAATCTTTAAATTGATAAGTTTCACCATTATTGGTTACTTCCATACGACCCCAAGAGATATGACTAATTAGACTTGTCGGAGATTTGTTCATAACTATTGCCTTTCTATTTCAGAGGTTGTCTGATACTAAGTTGCGGTCAAAGGTACAACTTTCTCTTCCGCCAATCTCCCCATCTCCCCATCTCCCCATCTCCCCATCTCCCCATCTCCCCATCTCCCCATCTCCCCATCTCCCTATCCAACTAATCTACTCTCTTTGAATGCAACTCGGTATGAGAAGTCTCATTTGCTACATCCAAGCCCCCTAAATCCCCCAATTTTGGGGGACTTTTAGAAGCAAATTGACTCTTATTCCCCCCAAACTTGGGGGGCTAGGGGGGCAAAATGGGTGCATCTCATTGTCTTGATGCAGTCGCTCATGGGGGAAACCCCCAAGACCGCGCTGCATCGCTTTTGCTGTTTGATTCGGTGGTGCGTTACGGGGCGGACTTTCCCAAAGCTGGCTACGAGCTGGAAAATGACGGCGAGCCGCCCCTAACGCACCCTACGTAATATTTTCAAATATGAGATGCACCCGTTCCCTGTTCCCTGTTCCCTGTTCCCTGTTCCCGACTTCTGCAAGAAGTCTAACCTATCGCTTCCATTCTTGTTTGGTTCTAGCAGCAATACACTAAGACAGTTTATTTAACGGTAGTTTTCTAAAAAGTTACCATCAATTTACCGATTTAATTGATAACTCATCATACTTACATTATAGGCGTTATTCTTAGTTATTCGGTCAGCTAGTAATGAGATTTTTACAAAAATTAAAATTTATATAACTGCTTAAATAAACAACAACTAGGTTGTCAAAGTACAATAGCCAAGGGAACTAATAATTCTAAATTCTACATTCTTAATTCTAAATTCTGCATTCTACATTCTTAATTCTTCATTCTTCATTCTTCCAGCAAGCGATCACAAAACGCCTTCAGTTCTGGATTGACAGAACTATTCGTTAAATAACTATGTACCAAAGCACAACCCCTAGCTAATAGTCCATCCAAAGTGTCCACCCGCCACAGCTTGATGGTATACCCGTCTATGGTAGCCAGTTGCGTCCCATCTGGGTGGAACACCAGGCGAGTCCCCTCGAATTGGGCAATTTGCCGACCTGCTAAATCCCACAGGCGCACGGTACAGTCACGTCCAGTGCTAGCCAGCAATTGACTATCCGGGCTAAATTCCAGCTGGTCAACCCAACCCTGATGCCCTTTCAATTCTTGAACTTCCCAAGTGTTGAGATGCAACAACATCACCATTCCATCCTCTGCAGCGCTAGCCAGCAACTTACTATCCTGGCTAAAAGCCAACTGCAAAACTTCACCCTTATGCCCCTTCAATTTCTGGACTTGACCAGTGTTAGTATTCCACAATCTGACAATTTTGTCAAATCCAGCGCTAGCCAAATGCTTACCATCCCGGCTAAATGCTACCTGCCTAACCGAACCCTGATGCCCCTTCAATTCCTGGAGTTGCCCAGTGTTGAAATTCCACAACATCACCATTCCGTCCAGTCCAGCGCTAGCGAGCAGCTGACCATCCCAGCTAAATTGTATCTGCCAAATCCAACCCCGATGCCCCTTCAATTCCTGGATTTGCCCAGTGTTGAGATGCCACAACCTCACCATTCCATCATCTCCAGCGCTAGCGAGCAGCTGACCATCCCAGCTAAATTGCAACTGCTTAACCACACCCTGATGACCCTTAAATTTTTGGTGCCCAGTGTTGAGATCCCACAACCTCACCATTCCGTTATCTCCAGCACTAGCTAGATACTGACTATTCCAGCTAAATGCTACCTGCCTAACCATACCCTGATGACCCTTAAATTTTTGGTGCCCAGTGTTGAGATCCCATAAACTCACGATTCCGTCATCTCGAACGCTAGCGAGCAGCTGACCATCCTGGCTAAATTTTATCTCCTTAACCCTACCCTGATGCTTCCCAAGTCTAGGCTCCTGAATCTGGTCAAGAATTTGTTGTAAAGCGAGTATTGGACTAGCAGCAGGATAGTCTTTCAAGGGAGTATTTTTCGTGACCATTGCTTGCAAAGCTTTCCCGATTTCCATAGCTCCTAGTAAGGCATCAGACGGGCTATCCTTAAATTTATCAAGATGTGTAACTCCTGCTCGTTCTAGTTTTACTAATTCTTGCTTCCTTTGCTCAAAAATATGATTTTCTTTCTCTTCTAAAAACTTTGCCAATTTTACTTCTCGGTCATTCTCATATCTCTTCCGAATTGGGTCTACTAAATAATCATGAACCAACTGATAGCCATCTTCGGCTCCTGCTTGAATCTGAAACACTAAACCCGAGCCCACTAAAATATCCAAAATAAAGGTGAGCTGGTTTGTGCTTAAGGTTAACCCAGTAGCTAATTCAATCTCCGTTCTTAAGGGTCTCAGTTGCTTGTCATCGGTCAATAAAAACAACAATTTCCAGGTAGTTTCTTGGTATTTCGGTCCACAATCCGTAACCACAGCCTCCAGATAACGCTCTACTAGTTTGGCCTTATCGCCCCCTTGCTGATACCTGTCGAAGGTGACAATTCCCTCGGTTTCTAATTGTGCTCCCACCACTTGCAATTCAATCGGACGCACTTCTCCTGTTTCTGCTGCTAAATCTTTCACCAATTGCTCAATCAGCTTTGGTTCTAAGGAAAACTTAGCTTGCTCCGTTAAGCGTTTAATAACTCCTTTGGCCTGGGATTGAGTAAAATTTCCTAAGTAATAGATAACATCCTTGCTGAGGATATCATTATTAACGACATCTAAACTAATCAGGCGGTTATTACACTCTAATAAATAATAGATATAATCTTCTCGTAAGGCCAGAATCACTTTCACGGCCTCAAGGCTTAGACAGCCCTTTATAAATTGATAAAAAACTCGCCGCTGCTGTGGCTGAGGATACTCAAAGAAAAATTCTTCAAACTGGTCAAAAATTAGAACCGTCAGTCGATTAGTGTCACCATTGTCTTGCAGCTGGTGGAGCATTTTACCCAGAATTTCCTCCCCCTCTCCCCCCTGATCTGTTCCAATTATCTTTTGAGCTAACCTATGCTCCCACCGGTTATAAACGGTCAGCAACACTGGCTCCACATCCCGAGCGGCAATAATCTCTTGCTGTAATCTCGGAATTAAACCAGACTGAAGTAGAAAACTTTTACCCACGCCGGAGGAGCCACAAATTACCGTTAGTTTGTGGTCTTTGCGAGCAATACGCTCAACTAAGTCATTAATGGCTTGCTCTCGACCAGAGACAGCAATGGGATCAGCCATTTGAGTATCCCTGATTCCTTGGTTGAGGGACAATCGACCAGGACCCACAAATGCCCGAAACCGGAACTGATACTCGATTGATTGCCGGTATGCCTTAACTGAGAAGGCTTTTTGATACTCCCCTTGGTTAAAGTAGAGCTGTCGCAATTCTGCCAGAATTTTAATATATATATCGGGATGAAAGTTAAAATTGGTTTGCTCTTTGGCAAGCTCAAGATGGTCAATCCCTTGCTGGGGTTGACGCAAATGCTTGTAGGCTCTGCCTAGGGATAAGCGATACCAACCTTGATGAAGTCCCCACGCCCAGTCCAACTGCTCCCGAGTCAGGTCACCAGGGAGTTCAACAGAATTCTTGGCATCGGTAAGGATGACCAGTGCTTGAGTTGTCAAGTCCTTGACCCGATACCATTGGGAGCGAGAGATGGCGACTTCTGCCGCTAGAAAGCCGTAATAATGGGCAAGCCAGACCGGGTTGGGATATTTTTGATGGAGGATTAAGGCTTTTTTCCCTAACTGCTCCAACTCATGCCATTGCCCTAGTCTTTGTAGAATTTCCCCCAAGGAATTGATAAACTTAGCCACTAAGTCGGGACGCTTAGCTTGCTCAAAGCAGTCATGCGATCGCACAAAATAGTCCCTAGCCCTTAGGCAATGTTGAATATCCTGATTCCGCTCTTGATCAGCATAGGTACGATATAATTGCCCCATATAGAAGAGAACACATCCATATCGGATTAGATCTTCGGGATCGAGAGAGAGGTAAACTTCCAGGAGATCTTCCCAAAGGTCTATACTTCGTTGATAATGCTCTTGAGATTGGTTGAGATCATCGGGAATTCCTCGACCTAGGATAAATTCCACACTGGCTTCTAAGTCTAGGGCTAATTCTACCTGCCGATGTTGCAAATCTTGCCAAGCTTGGCGTAAGTCAGCCAGGTGCTGGTTACTTATATTCTGTCCATGGTGAAGACCCCCAGCGGCTCCAGCGGCTAAGACTTGAGTAAACCCAAGATCAGTAACCTGTTGGATAAATTCGATTACGTTAGCGGTAGAGATTTGAAAGTCTAGGGTTAAACCGGTTCCCCAACTGGCCAAATCCCTGGCGGAGCGTAGGAATTGGGAATAGACTCGGTCATCTACCCAAAATAAAACCGGGACATGGAACTGTTTGCGAAACTCTTCCCGGACTCGATTGGCTAATCTCAGCAGTTGCTCAAGGTTCCTTACCACCTCAAAGCCATACACCATAATCCCTTGGGGCGGTTGTTGTCCCAGTTGGGATTGAATTTTGCTGTATATCGTCCTGTAGAGCTGGGTGACCTCGGGAGTTAGGCCAATCGGGAAAATCTCTACCGCACAAACCTCTGCCAGCTGTTGAATCAACTGGTCTCGCCACTGGGTATAGTTACAATGGGCGAAAATTAAGGAAAATTCCTGTTCACTGGCTCCCGTTTCCATTGCCCAAGCCAGCTGCTTCAATAGCTGTTGATGATCAGCGTGTTGGTTATGATCCTGTGCCTGACTATTAGTCATAGAGTTATGGGAATCGGTGTCATGGTGTTTCCAAATTCAACAGACCAATAATTACCAATATCAATCTCAAAGCGCATTCTTGCTAACCCAATTGCCAATTCCCGATTCCCGATTCCCGATTCCCGATTCCCGATTCCCGATTCCCGATTCCCGATTCCCGATTCCCAATTCCCAATTCCCGATTCCCTGTTCCCGATTCCCGATTCCCGATTCCCTCCCCTACAACTTCCCCGTTTCTACCAGAATCGGATTGACTGTAAACCAAGACCCTTGAGCGTCATAGTATTCATACACAAATAGACTACGCACCAGCACCCGATAATGGTCGTCACCACTTACTTCTTGGCTCTGATGCACCTGACGCAATAATTTCCACCCTTCTTCCTCAATCGCTAATCGGAGTTTATTACAGCGACTGAGAATAACCTGGTCTAACCTTGCCCGGGATAGGGGTAACTTGCCCTCCAGCATAATCCAATCCCGAATCATTGCCAGTAACTCCCGCACATGACCACCACTGCTAGAACAGAGCCTGTCGAGGGTTTCCGGTGCATCAAACACTTCCGGAATCTTCTGCAACCGTTGCGCTGGTGCTAGCTTAGGGAAAGCTCTAGCCATTACCATCGCTCTGAGCTGTGCCATTCCTTGCTCACACTCCTTACCATTCCGTTGCTTCACTGGCACCATGGGCAACACCTTCGGCTCAACCCCAAAACTATTGGTAAGCCGATTGATATCATTAGAAAATCGTAGCCCTAGGGGCATGGTATAAATCACATGACAGTTGAGTTGGCGCAACTGTTCTCCCCGGTCTACAAATAAATATTCCGGTTGTGGTGTGCCCCAAGGCTTGGGCACAATTTCCACCCGGTCAAGGTTATCCACGATTACCACTAGTCCCCGTTTTCCCTGGTGTTGGAGTTGAGCGATCGCAGGCTCAATCAACTCGGTATTAATGACATCAATAATGGTTTTGGTACGAGGTTCGATATAATCTCGCAACCGATTACGTAAGGTTGGGCTATTTTTGGCTTTCGTGGTAATCTTGGCAATCCCTGCCGATAGCGAATACTCTCCCTGTTTTTCCTTGACCCCAAACTCACCAACCTTGGGAATCTTAACCTCAACCCCAGTTACCTCCGAATCTAACAAGTTGGTAATGTCCTGTAGGAAAGCTTTAAAGCCTTGTAGTGGTAAGTTAACCTGGCTAGCTTCCAAACTTTTACTGACCTGGCGAGCAATAACTAATAAAATATCCCCCACATCCACATCATTCATCTCCAACTCTTGATCCGACTCAAAGTAAACCACATGAAAGTCTTCTGCTAGCAACTCAGCCTTGAGTCGAGATAATTCCGTAGACTTCCCACAACCAATATGTCCGGTAAATAATTGACAGGTGGGCTGGTCTTCCGAGAATAGAGTAATTTGAGCTTTCAGTTGCTCAATCAGTGCTCCCCCCCGGACAGAAGAAAAATCGATATAGAGCTTCTGGTCTTCTGCCTGGGTGAGATCCAGGGTTTTGCTTGGGTTAGTGGCTTTGTAAAACTCGGTGAAATTTAGAGTCATCCGGTGTGGGGTTTGGGGTGTGGGGTGTCAGATCATCAAGGGTTCAATACTGTTTATGTATCATAACTAATGCTGCGAGTTTTAATTTCTTTTTTGGTATAATAATAGGTTATTTTTGTCTATAGTAATCCATGGCACTAAGGGTAGGCTAGCTTAGGCAAATGCGATCGCATCAGCCTGTGAGCCTGGTGATTGAGCCTGTGAGCCTGATCAGCCAAGGTGATCCCACTAGCTTAATGAATTGGAGGATAAAATTTATGGCAAGCCTTAATCTCAAAGAAGAAGCACGTAGATTAATCGATAAATTACCAGAAGATTTTAGCTGGGCAGACCTAATACAGGAAATTCACCTCCGCCAAGATGTTAAAACTCAACCGGCTGACAGTAGAGAAGCTCGAAAGATACCTGTAGTAACAGCTATCTTCGATGGTGAGGTTTTACGCTTAGAGCGAACTGTTAATCTAGAACCTGGCAAGCGCTACGCGATTGCTATTGAGACAGAAGTGAAAACAGTTACTAGCCAAAATGCCTGGGATTTGTTAGAAGAATTTGCTGGAACAGTTGAAGCACCATCAGACTGGGCTATGGAACATGACCATTATTTGTATGGTACGCCTAAGTCTAATCTTGAGGATGAGCTATGATTGGGGAGCGGTTGTTCTTGGACACGGCTTTTATCCAAGCTTTGTTAAATAAACGCGACCAATACCATCACAAAGCACTGGAATTACTGCCTAGACTAAAAAAGGCTAAGGAGGTATGGGTTACTGAAGCTGTGCTAACAGAAGTTGGTAATGCTTTGAGTGCGGTTAATCGCGTGATAGCAGTTCAGTTTATTCAACAGTGTTACGAGACAGAAAATATGTATGTTGTTAGTGTAGATACACCACTTTTACAACGTGCCTTGCAACTATATTACGCTGGCCTTTTGGCCTTTCGGCCACGCTACGCGAACGGCCACGCTACGCGAACGTTCTGATAAAAGTTGGGGTCTAACTGACTGTATTTCCTTTGCTGTTATGAAAGAACAAGGTTTAACAGATGCTTTAACTGCGGATAAGCACTTTGTCCAAGCTGGTTATCGAGCTTTGATGCTTGATAACTAAAAAACTAATTATCAGGGAACAGAACCGATAGTAGGTAGTAGGTAATTTAGCAGGATAGTATTTGCTCATCTCGCCAAACTTCAAAGGGAACCTGAAACTAAACAACCTAATTTTATAAATTATAATTCTTAATTCTTAATTCTTAATTCTTAATTCTTAATTCTTAATTCTTAATTCTTAATTCTTAATTCTACATTCTACATTCTTAATTCTTAATTCTACATTCTACATTCACCCTTCCAGCAAACAATCACAAAACGCCTTCAGTTCCGGATTGACAGAACTATTCCTGAAATAACTACTTAGCCAAGCACAACCCCTAGCTAAGAGTCCATCTAGGGTGTCCACCGGCCACAGCTTGATGGTATCCCCGTCTATGGTAGCCAGTTGCGTCCCATCTGGGTTGAAAACCATGGGATTCCCCTCGAATTGAGCAATTTCACGACCCCTTAAATCCCACAGGCGCACCCTACGGTCATCTCCAGCGCTAGCGAGCAGCTGACCATCCCGGCTAAATGCCACCTGGCTAACCTTACCCTGATGCCCCTTCAATTCCTGGACTTGCCCAGTGTTGACATCCCACAACCTCACGATTCCGTAATCTCCAGCGCTAGCGAGCAGCTGACCATCCGGGCTAAATGCCACCTGGCTAACCTTACCCTGATGCTCCTTCAATTCTTGGACTTGTCCAGTGTTGACATCCCACAACCTCACCATTCCGTAATCTCCAGCGCTAGCGAGCAGGTGACCATCCCGGCTAAATTCCAATTGCCAAACCAAACCTTCATGCCCCTTCAATTCCTGGACTTGCCCAGTATTGAGGACCCACAATCTTACGATTCTGTCCTCTCCAGCGCTAGCGAGCAGCTGACCATCCTGGCTAAATTCCACCTGCTTAACCCAACCCCGATGCCCCTTCAATTCTTGAACTTGCCTAGTGTTGAGATCCCACAATCTCACCATTCCGTCCTCTCCAGCGCTAGCGAGCAGCTGACCATCCCGGCTCCATTCCACCTGGTCAACCCAACCCTGATGCCCCTTCAATTCTTGGACTTGTCCAGTGTTGACATCCCACAACCTCACGATTCCGTCAACTCCAGCAGTAGCGAGCAGCTGACCATCCCGGCTAAATTCCACCTGCTTAACCCAACCCTGATGCCCCTTCAATGCTTGGACTTGTCCAGTGTTGACATCCCACAACCTCACGATTCCGTCAACTCCAGCAGTAGCGAGCAGCTGATCATCCTGGCTAAATTGCATCTGCCAAACCAAACCTTTATGCCCTTTCAATTCTTGGACTTGCCCAGTGTTGACATCCCACAACCTCACGATTCCATCCTTTCCAGCGCTAGCCAGCAGCTGACCATCCCCGCTAAATTTCATCTGGTAAACTTTACCCTGATGCTGCCCAAGTCTAGGCTCCTGAATGTGGTCAAGAATCATTTGTAAAGCGAGTATTGGAGTAGCAGCGGGATAGTCTTTCAAGGGAGTATTTTTGGTGACCATTGCTTTCAATGCTTTCCCGGTCTCCATAGCTGCTACTAAGGCATCAAACGGGCTAGAGTTAAATTGATGAAGATGTGTAACTCCTGCTCGTTCTAGTTTTAGTCCTTCTTGCTGCCCTTGCTCTAAAATCCTATTTTCTTCCTCAACCTTTACCAAATATGTTTTTATATCACTCTCATATCTATTATCAATTGGGTCTACTAAATAATCATGAACCAACTGATAGCAGTATTCTGTTACTCCTTGACTCTTAAACACTAAACCAGAGTCCACTAAAATTTCTAAAATCAGGGTGAGCTGCTCTAGGGGTAAGCTTAACCCAGTAGCTAATTCAGTCTCAGTTTTTAAGGGTCTCAGCTGCTTATCATCGGTCAATAGAGACAACAATTTCCAGGTAGTTTCTCGGTGCTGTGGTCCACAATCGGTAACCACAGCCTCCAGATAACGATCTACTAGTTTGGCCTTATCGCCCCGTTGTTGATACCTCTCCAAGGTCACAATTCCCTCGGTTTCTAATTGCGCTCCCACTATCTGCAACTCAATCGGACGCACTTCTCCCGTTTCTGCTGCTAAATCTTCCACTAATTGCTCAATTAGCGCTTTTTCTAAGGAAAAATTACTCTGCTCCGTTAACCGTTGAATCAAGGCTTTTGCCTGGGGCTGATCAAAATTACCTAAGTAATAGAGAACATTCTTGCTGAGAATATCATTATTGACTACATCTAAACTAATCAGACGGTCATTACACTCTAGTAAATAAGAGATATAATCTGAACGCAATGCTAGAATAACTTGCACTGCGTCAAGGGTTAGACAATCCTTTAAAAATTGATAAAAAACTCGTCGTTGCTGTGGCTTATGATACTCAAATAAAAATTCTTCAAACTGGTCGAAAATTATAACTGTCAGTCGATTATTGTCACCATTGTGTCGCAGCTGTTCAATAATTTTGCCCAGAATTTCTTCCCTCTCTCCCTTCTTTTCCCACTCTCCAGCCTGCTGTTTTCCAATTATCCTTTGAGTCAACCTATTTTCCCACTGGGGATAAACGCTGAGCAACACCGGCTCTACATCCCGACCTGCAATACGGTCTTGCTGTAATCTAGGAATTAAACCTTCCTCAAGTAGAAAACTTTTTCCCACGCCGGAGGAGCCACAAATTACTGTTAGTTTGTGGTCTTTGCGAGCAATACGCTCAACTAAGTCATTAATCGCTTGCTCTCGACCAGAGGCAGCAATTTGATCAGCCACAATTCGCTGTTTTTCTTCTGGCGTTGCCTGAGTATCCCTGATTAGTTGCTTGAGGGAGAATCGACTAGTGCCCACAAATGCCCGAAACCGGAACTGATACTCGATTAATTGCTGGTATGCCTTAACAGAGAAGGCTCTTTGATAATCCCCTTGGTCAAGGTAGAGCTGTCGGAATTCTTTGAGAATTTCAATATATAGGTAGGGATTAACCTTAGGATTAGTTTGCTCTTTGGCAAGCTCAAGATGGGCAATCCCGTCCTGGGGTTGACCGAGATGCTTATAGGCTCTCCCTAGGGAAAAGCGATACCAACGTTGATGAAGTTCCCACGCCCACTCCAACTGCTCCCGAGTCAGGTCACCAGGGAGTTGAACAGAATCCTGGGCATCGATAAGGATATCCAGTGCTTTAGTGGCCAAGTCCTTGACCTGATGCCATTGGGAGCGAGCGATGGCGACTTCTGCCACTAGAAAGCCGTAATCATGGGCAAGCCAGACCGGGTTAGGATATTTTTGATGGAGACTTAAAGCTTTTTTCCCTAACTGCTCCAACTCATCCCATCGCCCTAGTCTTTGTAGAATTTCCCCTAAGGGATTGATAAACTTAGCGACTAAGTCTGGACGCTTCGCTTCCTCAAACAAATAATGCGATCGCAAAAAATAGTCTCTAGCCCGTAGGCAATGTTGCTTATCCTGATTCCGGTCTTGATCAGCATAGGTACGGTACAGTTGCCCCATATGGAACAGAACACATCCGGCTCGGATTAGATGTTCCGTTACCCGAGAGCCAGAAAAGGGCGAAGATAGCACGAGATCTTCCCATAGCTTTAAACTTCGTTGATAATGCTCTTGGGACTGGTTGAGACCATCGGTAATTCCTCGACCTAAGATAAATTCCAGACTCGCTTCTAAATCTGGCGCTAATGCTACCTGTCGATGTTGTAAGTCAAGCCTTGCCCGGCCTAAGTCAGCCAGCTGCTGGTTACTGAGATTCTTTCCATGGTCAAGACCCCCAGGGGCTCCAGCGGCTAAAACTTGAGTAAACCCAAGATCAGTAACCTGTTGGATAAATTTAATTACCTCAGCGGTAGAGATTTGAAACTCCAGGGGTGAAGCGGTTACCCAACTGGCCAAATCCCTGGCAGAGCGCAGGAATTGGGAATAGACTCGATCATCTACCCAAAATAGGATGGGGACATTGAACTGTTTGCGAAACTCCTCCCGGACTCCATTGGCTAATTTGAGCAGTTGCTCAAGGTCTTTGACCACCTCAAAGCCATAAACCATAATCCCTCGGGGCTGTTTTTGTCCCAGTTGGGATTGAGTCGAGGTATATATAGTCCTGTAGAGCTCGGTGACCTCCGGAGTTAGCCCAATCGGGAAAATCTCTACCGAACAAACCTCTGCCAGCTGTTGAATCAAGTGGTCTCGCCACTGCGTATAATTACAATGGGCAAAGAATAAGGAAAATTCCTCGACAGTGGCTGCCATTTCAATTACCCAAGCCAGCTGCTCCAATAGCTGTTGGTTATAAGCTTGTTGATGATTATCCTGTGGGTGACTATTAGTCATGGAGTGATCGCAATGGGTGCTCAAGTGTTTTCAAATTCAAGGGACGAAGCGATGCAGCACCGACCTGAGGGGGTTTCCCCCAACACCGGGCTGCATCGCTTTCCTAAATTGATACCAACCACCATCACTGATAGATAAGCGCGAGACTAATGATTCTTAACTAAGTTCAAGACCCTTAAATCTAGCCTTCGGGAACCCTTCCCGAACATAGACCACAAGGTCGTGATGATCGGATTACGTAACGCGCCAGTCTATTGAAAAGATCCCAAGTCCCTTTAAGCTTTAGCTTTGAGATTCCTTTTTTGTCAGTGAACTGAATCCAATGCACGATCCTTGGATAGCTTCCACCCACTGCTGTTATATCTGACGGAGCGGGAGTTTTTCTTAAAGGGTGGGAAACCCTTCTTCTCTGGGACTTATTTTTTGCCACCTATGCTTTAAACTCTAGGGTGGTCATCAATCTTACCTCCTTTTTTTATTAAACAGCTCTGAGTATATTAATTCAGGAAAAAGCAGGGATAAAAATAGACGGGGAATAAATCCGCGCTTTCAAAGTTTTTCATCCCAGCTCGCGGATAGGCTGGGTTTTCAAACTTCACTCGTTTTTAGATAACTCATTTATCCAATGCATAATTTCATTCCTCCAGAACGATTTTTCCCTTATCTGACCTGGACTGATATCGAACAGATGCCAGACAAAGAAAATGTTGTGATTATTCAGCCGGTCGCTTCCATTGAGCAGCATGGCCCCCATTTACCGCTGATTGTAGATGCGGCGATTGGGGTGGGAGTCTTGGGCAAAGCCTTAGGCTGCTTAGACCCAGAAATCCCAGCTTATGCCTTACCTCCCCTTTATTACGGCAAATCCAATGAGCATTGGCATTTTCCTGGCACCATTACCCTTAGTGCTCAAACCTTGCTAGCGGTGCTGATGGAAATGGCTGATAGTATCTATCGGTGTGGGTTTCGGAAGTTAGTACTGATGAATTCCCATGGCGGACAACCCCAAGTGATGGAAATTGCCGCACGGGATATTCACCAGAAGCACGAAGATTTTATGGTATTCCCCTTGTTTACCTGGGGCGTGCCTAACATGGCCAAGGAATTAGCCACCCAGAAAGAATTAGAATTAGGGATTCATGGGGGGGATTTAGAAACTAGTCTCATGCTCTGTCTACTCCCCGGTCAAGTGAAAATGGATCGGGCAGTAAAGGAATATCCCCAGGGATTGCCCGAGGATAGTCTATTGAGTATGGAAGGGAAATTGCCCTTTGCTTGGCTGACCAAGGGGTTGACTCAGAGTGGAGTACTCGGGGATGCTACAGCAGCAACTGAGGAAAAAGGCGATCGCTTATTAGCCTCTCTTTGTGATGGTTGGGTCAACGTGATTCGCGATATCTATCGGTTTCAGCAGCCTGATGTGACGAAGAGGTGATGGCTGGCGGGAATCGGGAATCGGGAATCGGGAATCGGGAGGGTTGGGAGGGTGGGAAGTGTGGGGAGAAAGGGAGGTGTGGCAAGAGGCAAGAGGCAAGAGGCAATGGTGCGCCCTTGTCCCATAGTGCTGCATCGCTTTTATGATACTGTTTTCGTCAATTTTTCTGCCCTGAGCGGGAGTTTACTGTTCCGAAGTTCTCCACAACTCTAGGCTGATCAATGCGGATGGCGAGACTCGAACTCGCATGGCTTTCGCCACACGCCCCTCAAGCGTGCGTGTCTACCATTCCACCACATCCGCTAATAACTCATTTAGTAGGATACCATACAACAGGACGAAGCTGCAAAGCCTAGATCAGAAAATTGCTGTCAAAATTGAAGGGAGTAGGGAGTAGGGAGTAGGGAGTAGGGAGTAGGGAGTAGGGAGTAGGGTAAAAGTTTGTTTAGTCTGGGTCTCGGACGTGGGTAGGGGGGGAATGGGGAAAAATCCTGTCTACCTCACTGGTGATGACAATTGCTATAGTTTATAAACTATGTTGCTCCCCGCGCCTCGCACACTTCCCACACTTCCCACACTTCCCACCCTCCCCACACTTCCCCATCAATCCTAGTTTTAAATCTCAACTAAAAACTCTATATAGCCAAGCTACTCTATGAAATTTTCAAAGATCTTAATTGCCAATCGTGGGGAAATTGCCTTACGGATTATCCGAACCTGTGAGGAGATGGGGATTCCCACCGTTGCAGTTCACTCCACCATTGACCAACATGCTCTTAATGTCCAACTGGCAGATGAAGCGGTTTGTATCGGGGATCCCCCCAGCAGCAAAAGTTATTTAAATATACCTAATATTATTGCTGCAGCCCTCACTCGCAACGCCACTGCCATTCATCCAGGCTATGGTTTCTTATCAGAAAATGCCCGTTTTGCTGAAATTTGTGCTGATCATCAGATTTCTTTCATCGGTCCTACTCCAGAAGCGATCCGGGCCATGGGAGATAAATCTACAGCCAAAGAAACCATGCAACGAGCGGGTGTGCCCACAGTGCCCGGAAGTGATGGATTAGTCAGCTCTGAGGAAGAAGCTCATGCGATCGCACGTCAAATTGGCTATCCTGTCATGATTAAAGCCACGGCTGGTGGTGGAGGAAGGGGTATGCGCCTGGTACAGGATGACAGCCAATTGATTAAACTCTTCCAAGCCGCTCAAGGGGAAGCCCAAGCAGCCTTTGGTAATGGCGGGGTATATATTGAAAAATTTATTCAACGCCCTCGCCATATCGAGATTCAAATTTTAGCTGATAGTCACGGCAACGCAATCCACTTGGGTGAGCGAGACTGCTCTATCCAACGGCGTCACCAAAAGCTACTGGAAGAAGCCCCTAGCCCAGTGCTTGACCCAGAATTGCGGGCAAAGATGGGTAATGCTGCGGTAATGGCCGCTAAGTCCATCAATTACGTCGGAGTTGGTACAGTAGAGTTTCTCTTAGATGCCTCTGGTGAGTTCTACTTTATGGAAATGAACACCCGAATTCAGGTAGAACACCCAGTCACCGAGATGATCACCGGTCTAGACTTGATCGCCGAACAAATTAAAATTGCTCAAGGGGAGAAACTAAGCCTTACCCAAGACCAAATTACTCTCAAAGGTCACGCCATCGAATGTCGGATTAATGCCGAAGACCCAGACCACGCTTTCCGTCCCCAACCAGGACGAATTAGTGCTTACCTACCACCAGGAGGACCAGGGGTGCGCATGGATTCCCATGTTTACCCCGATTATGAAATTCCCCCCTACTACGACTCTCTGATTGGGAAATTAATCGTTTGGGGTCCCACCCGTGATGCAGCCATTCAGCGCATGAAACGAGCCTTAAGGGAGTGTGCCATTACCGGAGTGACCACCACCCTGACTTTCCATCAAAAAATCCTAGAGACACCAGCCTTTCTTGAGGGTCAGGTCTATACCAATTTTGTCGAGAAGGAGATGATGACCTGAACGGCGGCTATGCTGAAGGCAGAGGGCAGAAGTAGGTAAGTATTCAGCTATCAGCATTCAGCCATCAGCATTCAGTGATCAGCCATTGGCCTATGGCCACTCTACTTGAGGTGCTTATGTGCTATGGGTTGGTAATTAGCGATCGCGTCTTGTTGTACTTCTAGCGTTTATACGCTCCGTCCCACCCTGACGTTTCACTTTCAGGCGTGGGGCTTGTTCTAGATCATCATCCTGAGGATTCCCTGCTGACCTAAAAGAATTTCCCGCAGCAGGCTGAAAATTCCTACCCAAATAATTGGGCTAATATCAACCCCACCAATGGGAGGCACAATTTTGCGCATTGGCACTAAAAAGGGTTCCGTTGGCCAAGCTACTAGATTAAATGGCAAACGATTTAGGTCTACCTGAGGATACCAGGTTAGAACAATGCGAAAGATAAACAAGAAGATCATTAGTCCGAGTAACGGACCAAGAGTCCAGATAGCAATCGTAGCAGCAGTCATGGGTTATTCAATCTAATCATCACAAATGTATTGCCGGTGCCACCGTCAGCGGTCAGCGGTCAGCCGTCAGTGGTCAGCCTTTAGCTGTTCCCGTAGCGCTAATCGCTGATAACTGATAGCTGATAGCTCAATGCTTACCTGCCGCCTTAGGTGGGTAGGTGGCTTACGGGTGTCGTTGTGATTCTAGTTAATTTAATGTAAAGTTTCTCAATAATAGTATCATGTTCTAGTAATCATTCAGCTATCAGTCGTCAGCCGTCAGCTAATCAACGGGTAGTAAACCAGCTGGGAGGTGCCGGTTCCCCTGGTTGAAAATCCCTGCTGCTTTTACTGATCCGACCCCGTGCATTTATTGCTCCTGCTAGCACCTCAAGTAGCCTGCGCGTAGCGCTAATCGCTGACCGCTGATACCTGATAGCTGAATGGTTAATCAAAAACAAGATTTACAAATTAACTAGGAGTTTTTATGACACCTTCATTAGCCAACTTTTTGTGGAGTTTACTTTGGGGTACTGCCATTGTGGTTATTCCTGCCACAGTGGCACTAATCATCTTTAGCCAGAGCGATAAGATCAAACGATCATAACAAAATCCCTACTATCTATGCCTTCAAGGAAATAAGGCGGAGCTTAGAGCTTTGGGAAACTGAGTGGGTTCACAACCCGCTCAATTTTTGTCTTCAGAATCTCTCCTGATCCAGGAGTAAAATGGTTGTTCTCCAGTTACAGTAGAGTGTAAGACCAATCACTCGCTACCATAAGACTGACCATAGGAGACAGCAATGGTAAATTTTGGGTTTAATTCAGCTAGCCTTTTGGGCATATTCTTGATGCTTGCCGGAGCAGGACTCTATTTCCTGCGCTCGGTCCGTCCAGAACTAGCCAGAGACCATGATATCTTTTTCACTGTGGTCGGGGTAGTTTGTGGCTTTATTCTCGTGACTCAGGGATGGCGACTCGATCCAATTTTGCAGTTGAGTCAGCTGTTGTTGAGCGGTACAGCAATATTTTTTGGTGTGGAAAGTCTGCGGTTACGGGGCGTTGCCACTAAAAAAGCTCGGGAAGATGCTGGGTTTGAAGACCGTCAGCGACCAGTTAGCCGTAACTATTACCGCGAAGAACCACAAGAGGCTAATGTTTATGATGAATACGATGAACTAGAGCCCGTAGAAGAGCGATACTCTAACCCTCGTTTGCGACCCACAGCAGATTCCAGGGAAAGGCGCACAGAGCGTTATGAAGTAGAAAGCCGCCGTTCAAGGAGTCGAGGGAGTTTAGAGGAATCGAGGCTAGAAGAGCGATCGCGTAAACGCCGCCCTCGTTCTAATGGTCAGTTTTCAGAACGACCTAGAGAGACCTGGCAGGCTAAGTTAGATAGTGATTGGGAAGACAGACCATCTCGTAGTAGACGTTCTCGTCCTTCGGAACAATCTGTGGAACGACCTGTAGAACGATCCGTAGACACTTGGGAGGCTAAGTTAGATCGGGATCTAGACAGAGATCTAGACAGAGATCTAGACAGGGATAGAGAAGACAGACCCGTTCGCCCTAGCCGTTCTCGTCGTGAATCTATAGAAAACTATGACTCAGAAAACTATGATTCACAGATAGCCTCAAGGGAAAGAAAGCGTCGTACCACCCCAAGGGAGGAAACATCCTCTAACTACTCAGACCAAAGCGATTATGTGGATTACAAACCCATCGACCTGTCTGAAGAAGAAGATGAGCCGTTAGGACCCTTTGAGTACTAATAAAACTAGCGTTCAGCAATCAGCAATCAGGTATTAGTTATCAGTTATCAGCTAAAGGCTAGGGCGTGTCTTCTTGCCTCGGAGATCCCCCTAAATCCCCCTTAAAAAAGGGGGACTTTGAGTATGGCTCCCCCTTTTTTAAGGGGGGCTGGGGGGGATCATAATCTTGCGGAAAACTTTGAAAACACGCCCTAAAGGCTGAGGGCTGACGGCTGACCGCTAACCGCTGAGAGCTGAGGGCTGAGGGCTGACCGCTGAGAGCTGACCGCTTAACCCCCTATGCTATCAAAACAGCGAGGAATTCGGTTCTGTGGATTGCCATAATAATCCAAAATTTCGTGAGTCCGTAGCACCATAGATTCCATCAGGGCAGTCATGTTCTTTTTCACCACTAATTGGTCTTCTGGTGAAACATAAGCTATGTCTGCTAACAAAACCTCGGTAATATCCTCATGGGCTCCATCGTCATTAATTTTGGCATGGAGCAAGATTGGTTGATAAAAGTCCGAAGGCAAATCTAAATCTTGACACCGCTGTTTGAATAACTGGTGGAACTCCTCACTGTGTTCTTCAAACATTAATAATGCTGCCTTGAAGCTAAGGGGATGCTGCTTCGCAAAAACTGCCAGACTTGAACAAATCGCAAACGTCATTGGTAAGGGCAGCATCCGTTGCAATTGCTGACCAGAAATTCCCACACTCTTCAAGGATTTCTCGATCAGACGGTCATGGTGCAACTCAGACCCAAAGAATTCCCGGAGGAGTTGGCGAATCTTAGGTGATTCATAATTGGCTAAAGACGGAGCTAGCAAACTCGGACACAGATGAGTAACGTGATAGGATTCCAAACTATAGCCAATCAACTGCTCTCTAGTAATCGTCTTATCTACCATCTTTACGCTGTAGGGAGACTCAGGAAAACGCATTTTCAGACGGTTTAGGAATCGGTATAACTCCCGATAGAATTGATGTCCAGTAACACCACCAGATGTCACTGATTTCTCCCGGTCTATTAGCATACCACGGCGGTCTAATTCTATTAGCAAGTCAGGAATTTGTTCTCGAATTCCTGGACACTCCTGACCCAATTCCTCTGGTGACATCCCCCCAAACTGCAACAGCTGGAACAGTTTATAAGTCTCCTCTTGCTTTTCAGGTTCTACTGTAATCGAACAGCCTTGGTTTTGATAACGAATTTCTACCCTGGTATCACTGAATTTTAAACATACTTGATTTTTAAATAGCGGCTGTTTCAATAAACTCTTAGTTAACGTCATAACTTCATTCCTAACTTAATTTAAATTGGGTGATAATGTCCTAGGTTTTAAAGAGTAGGGAGTAGGGAGTAGGGAGTAGGGAGTAGGAAAGGTGGAGAGGTGGGGAGTAGCGATCGCAAAAATTCCCACACTTCCCCCTCTCCCCACACTTCCCACACTTCCCCCTCTCCCCACCCTCCCCACACCTCCCGACTCCGGACTCCGGACTCCCGATTCCCGATTCCCGATTCCCTACTCCCTATTTCTAGAGAGCCGAAACTCGTCTGAGCAAATCACTAGTGCATGAATAGTAATTCCAAATCGCCCTGTAAAAATTGTTATACATTTCAATAAACAGGTAAATTTGATCGCCTAACCGTTGCCGAGTTTGTTGATCAACGTGGCCAATGTCTTGAAAGATGCGATGAATTAAGTTTTCTGATTCTCCAGTTATATTTCTGTTTACCAATTCTCGAATTGGGTCGATAAACCCAGACTCAACGTTAACCCGTTCACACGCAGCAAGGTAGGATGATAAATGATGGTATGCTTGACGTTTTAACACCCCTAAGGTACTCAATAAAACCAGTGGCTCGGAGTTTGCCCAATAGGCCAAAGCATTCCCAATTGCCACAGTTTCCGGTAGTGCGATCGCATCCTTTAAATCCTGATCGTTAATACCAATCCCATTCAACGCCTTCAACCAAAGCTGATCTTCCCCATATTCTTGACCATAGAGTTGGTTAATTAATTGTTGAACCTTGGTATAATTTTGGGTTCCCAGCACTGGAAAGTCCCAATTCCACCGATGGCAAGACAAATGGTAATGCTCTATCGCGAAGCCATACAAAACAGTGAGCGGTAGCTCAGATTCGTAGGGTGCGTTAGGGACCGACTCCGCCTGATTTTCACGGTCGCCAGTGTTAGGTTGCTGCCCGATTGTAACGGGCAAGATGCCCGTTCCACCCACCGGGTCAAACTTGATTGGTTTCCAAAACAGGTTTCCTTCAACAGTAGTTTGGAGTAAGTCATTGGTAAAATCCTCCAACTCCAGCAGAGTATCGATACCAGAATGAACTTTAAACGGAGTAGCATCATCCAGTAAAGCCTGCTCTTCCAAGCCTTGCAAAATTGATTTAATTACCTCCGGGTTATCAGGAGCAAAAAGCTCTTGAAGCTCCTCAATACTCCTAGTACCATCCATCATTACAAACAGTGTTTGTAACGTTTCGGCTGACAAACCGCTAGTCTCGAAACCAAAATATTGACCATCGCGATAAAAAACAATCTGATCGGGATATATATTAATGTTACAGGCTAATTTAGGGTACTTTATTGTCAGACTTTGCTTAGATTTACCATCAACTAATGGCTGGGTTTGGTCTAGATTTGAATTTGAAGTTACGCTTTCCACGGTTTTTTTACTATAGATGTTTTAAATTCGATGAGGGATAAATTCCTCGGTTTTATAGAGTAGGGAATCGGGAATCGGGAATCGGGAATCGGGAATATAGTTTATGGATAAATTTTATTGATCCACAAACCCTTAGCTTTTTACTCAGAGGCTGTTTTAAAAATATTGGATATTACTCCACAATCCTCTAATCACAAAAGCTAAGGTATCTCCTCAATCGAGATTAGAAAACTAGATTAGAGGATTGCATAGCAATAGGGGCGTACAGGGCCACATTTTGGTGGCAAGGGATAATAACAGGGGTAGGGACGAGGTAGGGGAACAGGCTTGGCAATAATAGGAGGCTTGGGCTGAGGCATGGGGCTTGGATGGGGATCAATCCTTAGATCTTCGATTTCTTTGATGTCTATCATGTCCCTGATGTCCACCGGATGTGCGATCATCCGACCACCTTCGAGTGAAGACAACTCCTCAGTGTTTATTTCCTGAAGATTTTCCAAGTTCTCAATTTTCATTGATTTTTTCTCCTTCTTGAGATAGTTGATGAATAGATGAGATTTCAATATTTCTCATCTTGGTATGCTATAATTAGTTTATGCAATTGGCTTAGAGTGTTGTCGCCAACTTGGCTTTTTAGTAACAAACAAAAAAAATTCGCTCCCTGCTAAGGCCAAGTAATGGAAATCGGGAGCATGTCAACTTTGTAATTAGGTACATAGATCCCCCCTAACCCCCCTTAAAAAAGGGGGGAACTAGATTGAAAAGTCCCCCTTATTAAGGGGGATTTAGGGGGATCTGAATCAGGGATTAACAAAATTGACATGCACCCTGGAAATCCTTAGCAAGGGAAGCGAATTAGTTACTATCTGAAAATCCCTGTATTGGGCGAAAAGCACCGAAAAATAACTGATGATTGCCAACTTTAAGGTTAAGGTCACTATGCTCCAAAACTATACTTATAAACTATACTTAGATAGTCATGGTCATAGTGTCAGTATTCAGCTATCAGCCTATAAAATAAGCTGACGGCTGACCGCTGACGGCTGAAGGCTTACAACTGACCTTTTACCCCAAAATCTAAAATTAGAGAATAACAGGACAAATCCTTAACGGAATTGCTTTGATATCTTTATAAGGTAAAGGTCTGGGATAGGGATAACAGGGTGGAGGTGGTGGTGGTGGACAATAAGGATAAATGGGACGTTTTAACTCTGTGGGAGCAATACTAATATCGGCCACATCTATTTTATCTGCGATCGGTTTATGTGCGATCGCTATCATGCCACCTTCCACAGAAGATAATTTATCTATAGTTATCTCCTGTAGATTTTCTAGGTCTCCAATTTGCATGGAAAATTCTCCTTCTTCAGCTCAACAGTTGTTGATGTTGATGTTGATGTTGATGTTGATGTTGATGTTGATGTCTGGGTGAAACATTTAATTGCTTCATTTGATTATTATTGTCCGATGTTATCTTCTCTATGTCTTGCCAATTTGGCTCGAATAGGTTAATCATTTTGGGGAGTAGGGAGTAGGGAGTAGGGAGTAGGGAGTCGGGAGTCGGGAGTCGGGAATAGGAGTTGCTATACCCTAGGTGGTTTGTGTTGGGTCTAGCTGACGCGATCGCATACACCCCCATCACACCCCTTTGAGACGATCCGACTGGTGACTGCTGCTGGCGAAAGCACTATCACATAAGGGTTTCAGCCCTGCAACAAAAACTATCCTCTTGATCCATTACACTCCCGACTCCCGACTCCCGATTCCCGATTCCCGATTCCCGATTCCCGATTCCCTACTCCCGATTCCCGATTCCCTACTCCCGATTCCCGATTCCCGATTCCCGATTCCCTACTCCCGTCCTACCACCAAATCCCACAAGGCATCAATACCACTGCCCACATAGTCTGAATCCTGGTGTTGTTCAATCCATTCAATTACAGTAGGGAGAATATGATTAGATGTTTTGCCCAATTGGCCCAAGGCATAGGCTGCCCTCCCACGCACATAAGACTGATCATCCATTAGCCCTGCTAGTAGGGTACTGACTACCGTTTCTGAGCTGTTGCCCAAATTCCCCAAGGCTTCCGCTGCCCTCACACGCACAACAGAATTATCATCCATTAGCCGTGGTAGGAGGGCGTTGACTACCGTTTCGGAGCTGTTGCCCAATTTGCCCAAGGCGTCCGCTGCACTCCAACGCGCAAAAGAATCATCATCCATTAGCCTTGCTATGAGGACACTGACTACAGTTTCGGAGCTGTTGCCCAATTCGCCCAAGGCATAGGCTGCCCACCCACGCACAGAAGACGACTTATCATCCATTAGCCGTGCTAGGAGGGCGTTTATTACAGTTTCTGAGCTATTGCCCAATTTGCCCAAGGCTTCCGCTGTACTCCCACGCACAACAGAATTATCATCCATTAGCCGTGCTAGGAGGGCGTTTATTACAGTTTCTGAGATGTTGCCCAAATTGACCAAGGCATAGGCTGCAATTGCACGCACACCATAATTATCATCCTGAACTAGTTCTAGGATGGCGTTTATTACAGTTTCTGAGCTATGGCCCAATTCGCCCAAGGCATAGGCTGCCTCTCGACGTACATCAGAATGATTATCGATTAGCCTTGCTAGGAGGGCGTTTATTACAGTTTCTGAGCTGTTGCCCAATTTACCTAAGGCTTTCGCTGCCCTATCACGTACATTAAAATCGGGATCCTGAAGCCCTGCAATGACGGCGTTGACTACAGTTTCTGAGCTGTTACCCAAATTACCCAAGTGTTCTGCGTCCCTCCAACGCACACTAACATTCTGATCCTGAAGCCCTGCTAACAATTTTGTAATTACCTGCTTCTCTTCCCCTAACTCGTGTCGATACTTCAGCAATCGTTCCTCATAAATCTGATGCGATCGCTTCTTCAACAATTCCAATACCTGTGACTCAAAATCCGTTTCATACAAACTACAAATTATCTGAAAAACCTGCTCGCGAATCTTCTCACCAACCCGATCATCACTACTCACCTCCAACTCAACTAACCGCTTCAAAATCTTTTCCACTAAGCCACTGTCAGTACTCCGTAAATTCTTCGGGTCTTCCGCCAAACAATTACCAGCAAACAACAAATCCCGATGTAACCACTGCTCATAGTTACTCTGATTAGTCAAAACCGCCCGAATTACCTTCGCCGCATTTTTTGGTTTTTGTTGCTCGATCAGCAATAGTAACACTTCGCGCCAGTGGGAGTCATGTAAATGCTCCCGAATATGATTTAAAACAATCCCAAAATCATACTCATTCTCTGCTTGATAGTTAATCTCCTGAGCACACAAATATTCCTGAAACGTCTTATGGACAAAACCATAACAATCTTGCCCCTGTTCATTCAATAAACCGGTGCGCTTGCGGATTAACTCTACAAACCGTTTCGCCTCTTGCTTGGCTTTATACAAATCCACCTGCTTCAAGGTTTTAATCTGCTCAGCCAATTGCTTAATCAAATCATCTTGATCAATAAGTGTACCACTATCCTTATCTTCAGCATTTCCCTGAGTATGAATCCAATACGCCAACCATTCCATCAATCGGCGCAAATCATCCAAGCTCAAATAGGTCAACCACTTATCACTACTTAATTCCTTATTAGCATCCCAAGAGGTTAACAAGGTTTCCACTGCTTTGTCATAAAGCTTATACCGTTCTTTGGGCAATACCGCTTGATACCGATGAATTAATGCAATTATTGTCAACAATAACGGATTCCGTGCCAATAGCTTAATCCGGTCATTATCATCCAGCGCCTTCCGTAAACTCTCCTTGCGCCTTTCAGCTTCTGCTTGGTCTTGAAAGCGACTGTTATACCAGTTATCAATAAAAGCGGAAATCTTGCTATCATCAAAGGGTTCAATTTGATAGTGGGGAAATTCCTCAGTGCGGAAAAAGTCCCGGCGATAACCAGCCGGTCTAGAGGTAATAATAGCGCGATTTCTATCAAATTGTCCTAAAAAATTCTCGATGCGCCTAACCACATCATTACGTTTAGCCTCTTCTGCTACTTCATCCAAACCATCCAGCAATATCAACGCCCTACCATCAGACAACCAATGCTCAAAAAATCCCACTGGTAACCGTTGCACTGACATCGTGTTTTCCGCAAACCCACGAGCATAGTCGATTAAATTTTTATCGAGATTTATCCCAAAATCTCGCATCCTAATTAAAATCGGTAGCCAATCCGTATCACCATCTAATCCCAAAACCTCAGCCTTGCTCTCAGCCAACATTACCGCAAAATAACTCATCAACGTGGTTTTCCCCGAGCCTGGCGCACCCAATATCACTACTCGTCTCGACTGACTTTGGCTCAATAGCTGCTGAGCCAAGAATTTCCTACCAGTCGTCTTTTCCAACAGTCCCGTTTCCAGTTTTTCCTGACTTTCTCCTGCTAACAACTCCCGCTCCCAAGCGCCAGCAGTTGATACCTCTTCCACCACATCGGGCATCACAAAAATTTGCGCTAACTTCTCCGATTTCTCTACTTCTTGCCCAGGCACAGCAATGCCAGCAAATTTAACATCATCAAACCAGTTAGCTAACTGCTCACAATAATCCTGTTTAGCTACCTGAAATTTTAGATAAGTAACCGTATGCTCAAAATAAGCATTAACAAACGTCTCTATCCAAGGCGTGAGACTATCTTGATTTAGTTTAATATTAGTCGTTTCTGCTTCTTGTAGAAATACTCTGATTAAAATCTCCCGATCAGGCTGCCCTTGATTAATTAACGGTTTCTGTAATTCTGCTAAAACTGCTGCATTAGTAAAATAGCCCCCCAAAAAATTTTTAACTCCATTCAATCCATCCGGTGGAGCGTGAAAAAATAACAGTTGCCTCGGTTCCAGTTGTTTTTCCCATTCCTTAACTGCGTCTTCGCCAGCTTTGATGGCCTTCTCTACATCACTTTTAGTCAGAGCTTGAGTTAAGCTATCCCATCCTTTTCCCGAAACAATCTCTAACAACGATTCCCCTATTTTCGGGATTGCCCAATTGGCTAACAGTGACAAGGGTTCCATAATTTATAGGTAATTATGTTCGATGCTATTAATTATAGCAATTTAGGGAGCAGGGAGCAGGGTTTTTTGCGTGGGTTTGGATCCCCCTAAATCCCCCTTAATAAGGGGGACTTTGAGGTTTAAAACCGTACCTCATAACTGCGATAAACGCTATAGTTTAATGATAGCAATTTAGGGAGCAGGGAGCAGGGTTTTTTGCGTGGGTTTGGATCCCCCTAAATCCCCCTTAATAAGGGGGACTTTGAGGTTTAAAACCGTACCTCATAACTGCGATAAACGCTATAGTTTAATGATAAGCACCTACACAGAATTAATTACCTACTCCCAATCTCTGTAACCCTTATCCTCCAAGACTTTAAGTTTTGGATAATGTGCAATTAATTTTGTGTACCTGCTTAGCAATTTAGAGACCAGGGTTTTTTGCGTGGGTTTGGATCCCCCTAAATCCCCCTTAATAAGGGGGACTTTTGAGATAGATTTCCAGGCTCCTCCCTTTGATAAGACAAGTAAATAGGATAGAAAGCCAAATGCTCGGTACGAGCCGCTAAGCAAACCCACTCCTCCAAGCTAAGACCATTACCCTAATTCCTAATACCTAAAAAAAATCTATATAGAATTTCTAGGATTTATGAGGTACGCTTTTAAACCTCAAAGCTCACGGGGTGACAACAAAGCTCAAACCTAGATAGGTATTGGGTTTTAGGTTTTAGGTGTTGGGTAAAATGAGCGCATCGGAGTCATTTGTATTTCCCAGCAATTGAACCAATTTTCACCATACAACGTCAATGATAGTTTGAATCAATCCATCCCGCAAGGGCAATTTTCACGCTTCACCTAACCCCATTAACCTAACCCCTATAAGATTTTCAATTAGCTTGTCACCCCCTGAGACCTCAAAGTCCCCCTTATTAAGGGGGATTTAGGGGGATCCCTACCTCATGGCATAGAAAATTGCTATAAAATCGTTAACTTATTGAATTTTGAAACAGTTCTAAGTTGTGTTAGGGGGAAGCTCACTGCTGATCCGAACGCACACTGCTTCAAAATTATGCAATACTTCATCATTGGTAAATCGAATTACTTTTAATCCATAACCTTCAAGAATGTGGCTTCTTTCTTTATCATAAGCTTGGCCAGCTTCTGTATAATGAGACTCTCCATCAACTTCAATCACTAATTTTAAAGCAGCGCAATAAAAGTCAACAATAAAATTCCCTATCGGTCTTTGTCGCAAGACTCTAAACTGAAAATTTTTTAAATAGTCAGACCACAGCTTTTTCTCGGCTGGTGTCATAGTTTTTCTTAATTCTTTAGCTCTGCTTACTAAATTGGAGTTATAAGGCAGATGAAATTGTTTTTGTTGGCGATCGCACATTTTACAAGAATTGAGCTTGTGGTTTTTGCCGTGGGTTTTGATCCCCCATTATCCCCCTTAATAAGGGGGACTTTTTAGATAGATTGGCGGACTTATTACAATAATCAGCCTTTCTATATAGGTTTCCGAGCTCCCCCCTTTGATAAGCTATCCATTAGGCAAAAGTAGTCGAAACAGTGATAGAGACTAGGATTTAGGCAAGGATTGGGAGAGGAGTGGTGAGAGCCATTATTAAACTAACAGGGATTTCCCAAGACTGCGGTCGCAAAAT